>JAYVRS010001039.1:0-3205 GCA_043776185.1 Bryobacteraceae bacterium
GGGCGGGCCCCCGGCCCGCCTTCCGTACACTCACTTTCCTTTCTCACGACTTCCGGTGATGGTGGTCCTCACTGATCCGGCCGGCGGGGCGTGAGCCGGCCGCAGCCTTCTCGGGTGCCGCAGCCGGCGCGCGCCTCGTCCACTCCCTTCGCCGCCGCTTCCTTCCGGGCCCAGCAGGCTGAAGGAAGTGGCGCGGGAGTACCCGACACGATTCCCTTTTTCTCATGACCACGACGCACAACCCGCCCCCCAAGCCGCTACCGGCCCGCTTTGCGCCGCTCCCGTTTCCGCCCTCCGGCGTGAATCCCGATGGGCCCCAAAGCTGGACCCATCGCGGCAACCTCTGGCATCAAGCCGGCGACCAAATTCAAGCCGCCACCTGCTACCAGCAAGCCGTGGAACTCGATCCCACCGCCGCCCAAGCCTGGTTCAACCTCGGCGTCGTCCGCACCCTTACCGGCGAAGTCGACCTCGCCCTGGCCGCCTATCAACAAGCCATCGCTACGCGCCCCCGTTTTGCCCGCGCCTACAACAATGCCGGCATTCTGCTGCAAACCTGCGGCGACGCCCGCGGTGCCGGCACCTGCTACCGTCACGCCTCCCAAGCCGACCCCCATTACGCCGACCCCCACTACAACACCGGGCTGCTCGCCTTTGCCGCCGCCAACTTCACCGCCGCCGAACGTGCCTACAAACGCGCCCTGCACCTGGAACCCTCGCATGCCGAAGCCCGCAACAACCTCGGCAACACGCTCCTCGAATTAGGCCGCGCCCGCGAAGCCCGCCGCTGCTTTGAAACCGTCATCGCCGCCGTGCCCCAACATCCGGAAGCGCGTTGGAACTTAGGCTTCGCCCAACTCCTGCTCGGTGACTACGCCGCCGGCTGGCCCAACTACGAATGCCGCGTAACGCAAGCCGAACGCGAGCGTCACTTCCGCGCCCCTCGCTGGACTGGGCAATCTGGCGCTGGGCAAGTTCTAGCGCACTCCTCACTGCGCCTGTGGAATGAGCAAGGCTTGGGCGACGCCATCCAGTTTGCCCGCTTCATCCCCCACGTCCAAGCGCGCGGCGCCGAAGTACACCTCGAAACCGCCCCGCCCCTTGAGCGCCTCTTCGCCTCGCTCGCCTGTCAGCTGATTGCCTCGTCCAGCCACTTAGAGACCGCCTGGCACCTGCCGCTCCTCAGCCTGCCCGCCCTCTTCGATACCCGGCTCGACACCATTCCCCCGGCCCCCTATCTCACCGCCGCCCCCAGCCATCGCAGTAAGTTCCGCGCTCTACTCGACGAAACCCTTCCCCCCGGAAACCTCCGCGTAGGCCTCGCCTGGAGCGGCAATCCGCATCATCAACGCGACCGCCAACGCTCCCTGCCGCCGCGCCTCATTCCCGCGCTCACCGGTGCCTTACCCGGCGTCTCCTTTGTCAGTGTCCAACGCGGCGCCCCTCCGCCCGGAGTCGTCACCTTCGACGACTACATCGCCGACTTCGCCGACACCGCCGGCCTGATGGCCAACCTCGACCTCATCGTCAGCGTCGACACCGCCGCCGCCCACCTAGCCGGCGCCCTCGGCTTACCCGTCTGGTTACTACTCTCCTACGCCCCGGACTTCCGCTGGTTACTCGACCGCGAAGACTCGCCCTGGTACCCATCCATGCGCCTCTTCCGCCAACGCCGCCTAGGCGACTGGTCCCACTTACTCGCCCGCGTCCACACCGAGTTACTCGCACGCCGCTCCACACTCTAACCAAGCCCGACACCCAACGCCTGCCCACTCTTTCTGGCAAGTTAGGACTAACGGCCAGTTAAACCATGAACGAGTTGCACCAAGTGGCGAAAAGAGTAGTCTGGTTCCTAACCCATCACCCCCAACCGCGCGGAGTATCACCCACCGCCCTTAGCCCATCAGCCACTGCCAGCCCACCGCGCCAGCGGTGGGGCACATTCCGCCGCTTCTCACTCCCATTTCGGCGATGCCAGCGCCCCAGAATGAAGCTTGCCCGGCGCATCTACAAAGCCAGCCTTTCGGGCAAGCAATTTCACTTCGCGCTCGGGCTGGCCGAAGCCGAGCCAGTCTCCCGGACGATTGTTCCCTGCCGCTTTGGTTCGGGACGGAAGACGACATGGAGGACGACATGGAGGACGACGTTACTTGGCGCGCGGCAGGCTCCGTGCGAAGATTTTACTCATGAGTAAAGTTCACAGCTTCGACGCTGTCGCTTTGGGAGATTGCGGCCACCCCTGTGGAGGCCGCTGTTTGCGGCAGGCCCAAGCGGCAGCCGTTTCCGCAGAAGCCGCCAAACGCAGATCCCGTTCGCGCGGGCGATAGTGCATCATGATGAATCCCTCGGAGTTTGAGAACATCGCACAATCGGAAGAGGAACTGTGGTGGTATCGCGGCCAGAGGGACATCCTCGTCCAGGTGATCGACAAGAAGCTGCCCGCCCATGCGCTCCACCGAGTGCTCGAAGCCGGCTGCGGCACCGGGCATACGGCACAGTTCCTGGAAGAACGCTATGGCTGGAACGTTACGGCCCTCGACTTAAGCGAGGTCGGACTCAGATACGCTCAGCGGCGCGGCCTTTCGCGGCTGGTGCAAGGCGATATCAGTAAGCTCCCCTTTCAAAGTGGGGCTTTCGATGCGGTAATCTCGCTCGATGTCATCGCTCACTTTGACGAAGGACAAGAGCGCTTCCCAATCTCTGAATTCGCCCGCGTACTGAAGCCATGCGGCAGGCTCTTGCTGAGAACTTCAGCCCTCGACAGCCTTCGCAGCCGCCACTCCGAATATGTGATGGAGCGGCAGCGCTTCACGCGTGAGCGGCTGGTGTCGCAAATCGAACGGAACGGTTTCCGGGTGCTATTTGCCAGCTATGTGAACGTGCTCCTGCTCCCTGTCGCGTGGCTGAAGTTTCGCGTCTGGGAGCCCCTTACCGACGCTCCAGCCGCCAGCGGCGTCATGCCGGTGTCTTCTTGGATGAACTCACTTCTCAGCGTACCGATGGCTCTCGAAACACAGTGGATCAAGAGGGGTGGACGTTTCCCAATCGGACAAACTCTTTTAGTTCTTGCGGAGGCCCGGCCTTGATGCTCCGTCGTTGCCCCGGCTAGTGTTTACTTGCCATGATGCCCATTTGAGTATCACCCCTAGCCCATCTCCACCTCGAGGGTAATGGGGAAACGCTGGCATCTTATCGTTCCGCCTGA
>JAYVRS010001040.1:0-3205 GCA_043776185.1 Bryobacteraceae bacterium
CGGGCGCCACCGTAAAAGTCGGCGGCGGGATTGCCGACGGCCCAATAGACTTGATTGAGTTCGGCGTCGTAGGAACCCGTCATCCAAGTGGCGCCGCCGCCGAACTTCCAGGAGTCGCCGGACCAGGTCTCATGGCCGGGCTCGCCGGGACCGGGGATGGTCTGGAAGCGCCAGGCGAGACGGCCGCTTTTGGTATTGAAGGCTGAAAGGTAGCCGCGATGCGCCGAGTCGCCGCCGGTGACGCCGACGATGACTTTGTCCTTGACCACGAGTGGTGCGCCGGTAATGTTGCAGCCGCACTTGGCGAGGGGCTCCACCTCGACATTCCACAATTCCCGGCCGGATTTGGCATCGAGCGTGACCACGTGATTGTCCAGCGTACCCATAAAAACGCGCCCCTGATCGACGGCCACCCCACGGTTCCAGGGGCTATAGATTACGCCGATCTCTTTGGGATTTTGGTAGAAATAGTGCCATATCTCACGGCCTGTGGCGGCATTGATGGCGAAGACGCGATTCCCGGAAGACGAGAGATACATCACCCCGTCGATGACAATCGGAGTCGATTGGAGGCCCCCCTCATTCATCCCGGTCTGGAAGGCCCAAACCGGGCTAAGGCCTCCGACATTGTCCCGGTTGATTTGGGAGAGTGCGCTGTGGCGCCAGAACTGGTAAGTGCCGCCGTAGTGAGGCCAATTGGCACCGGTGCTACCGTCTTGCGCGAAGAGGGCACTGGCGAGGGGAAGAATCACGACGAGATGTTTGATCATGGCGGTGTTCCAAACAGCATATGTTGCCGCAGGGGAGGAGGGCAAGGCCAGAGAAACAAATGTCGAAGAAAATGAAAACGGCTCAAGCCAGAAGGCTTGAGCCGTTGCAGGTCCAAAAGAGGAGGCGAGCGGAATTAGAGTTTTGCGCGGCGACGGGCGACAATTCCCAAGGCGGCACAAGCCGAACCCATCAGGAATAGAGAACCCGGTTCCGGAATGCTAACATCACCACCGCCGGAGCTGGAAGAGCCAGGAAGAGCGGCGAGGGCCGTCGTGAGGTTAAAGGAGCCATTGCCAAAGAGTTGGTACACCGTGAAACTTTGAGAAGCGCCTACGCCGAGCGAAGCGATGTTAAACGCGTAGGCGAATGCTCGATCAGAGGGGCTCGTCAGGGTGGTGTTACAGGAAACGGAACTACCGGTGATCAGCGCGTTCACGCAAGCGCCGGTCATATTGGTGGTGGGCAAGAAGCCGATTGACAATCCAGCGTTGTTCGAGGCGAGGACGACATTCAGCCCGGTAAACGCGGCCTGGGCGTAGTTAAAACCGCTCGAAGTGCCTAAAGTGTTTGTCGAAATGACGGTCGGAGAGCCAGAACCGGAATATGCATCCGGATCGTAAGCGGCAAATCCACGGAAGTTCACAACGGCGGAGCTTCCATTATTTTGCACCGTGTAAATTTCACGGAGAACATCGGCGGAAACAAACTGATAGGATCTGGTCCAAGCAATATTGCCGAAGACACCCGAAAAGATACCAGACGTGGTAATCAAGCCGGCAACCGACGTGGCCGAAGTGGTCGAATAGTTGGCCGGCGGAGGCGTCGTACCCATGCCGCCGATATAGTTTGTGGTGAAAGTGCCAGTATCGCTACCGAGTTGGGCACCGGAGTCATGAACGGCGTCAATGACGTCGTACACTTCAAAACCGAAGGCAGTCACCTTGGTGAGTTGCCCCGGATTAGCCGCATTTCCGGTGTTCGCTCCGTTGCCGCCAGCAATTGCCACAGTACCGTTTACGGTAACCGTCGTGCTACCTGAGCTAATGGGCGTGAGAAATGCCGCGTTGGCGAAAGCAGAAACAGCCAACGCCAGGGCAAGAATTTTTATGTTCAATAATTTCATGTGAGACCTGTTCCTCCTCGAAAGGACCAACCGAACCAAAGTGTCGTCCAACCAAGTTATCGGCCGAACTGGATCTTATCTTTACCGAATTTCAAAAATGATCGGAAAGCATTCCCTGCCTATACGGCTTGCTCTTCTTAATCGAGAACCTCACCGTAAAACCGACCGGCCGAAAAAGTACCAAAACGAGAAGACCATAGTCCTGGAACCTTCGCCTATGAGAAGTGTAACGAATTCGGAGGGGCGAGGCAAGAGGAAACATCAAAAAAAACGTGTTCAAAATCACTGAGTTAGCGAGGGCTAGGAGGGGTTATGAGTAGGGTATCCGTCTTACTCCCCTTAAGGGGGTAGGAACTGATACGGATGCGCTTTGCACGGGCGAGGTGAGTTGGGTACTAGTTCCCTCGGCGGCCCCCGCCATTGCGGGTACCGCCACCGCCCGAGGCGCGGGAACCGTCGGTATTTGCACCACTTACACCTGATCCGCCACCATTTCCGCCATAATTTCCGCCTCCTCCGCGCATGCCGCCAAAGGAGCCAGAGCCATTCGCATCCGGGGCCCTAGTTCCGGAGGAAGGTGCGGAACGATACTGGCCGCCGGATTGGCCGCCGGATTGATCGTCGCCCCGACCATTGCCACGGCTACGACCCCGATCACCCCCCTGATCGGGCGATGGCGACGCCCCGCGCCAGCCGGCACCGGCCCCTGAGTCGGAACGATCCCGCAAAACTGGAGGATTTACCCGGATGGAATCGGAACGATTGCCGTTGCCAGAGCGATCACGATAGCTACCGGAGTTGCCATCGGGATTGGAATTCGGGTTTGGAGCCTGACCCGAGGATGGCTGGACAATGCGTGGCTGCATATTGGGCTCGTCGGAGCGTTGCCGGGAATAGTCTCCCGGATTGCCGCCGCTTCGTCCAGACCCGCGGCCAGACTCGCGGCCAGACTCGCGGCCAGACTCGCGGACGGTGTCGCCCACGCTGCCGTATCCAGAGTTGCCATATCCAGTATTACCGTTGCCCGAATCGCCTCTTACTCCAGCGGCGCCTCCTGCGGCGCCTCCCGAGGTGCCCCGGCCGTATTCGCGACCCGATTCACGAACGCCGTCGCCCACCGAGCCGCGGGTTAAGCCAGTGTCGGGAGCATTCGGGCTGCTGGGCGTGGGATCACCGAAGCGACGCCAGCCATGGCCATTTGCGCCATTTGCCGAATTGCCATTCGCCGAACCGGTCGAGGCACCACCACCGCGCACCGAGGAATCCACTTCCCGGCCTGAGCCGCCCCGGTTAATGCGCGCGCCGCTGGAC
>JAYVRS010001041.1:0-3203 GCA_043776185.1 Bryobacteraceae bacterium
TGGCCACCGGTCTCCAGATAACTCACTTGGGGCGCGACGCCGGGGTCCGGCTCAAGCAAACGCGGCGGAATGCGCACCAGCTGATCGCCAATCGACACCATGACGGTGCCATCCGGCTCCTGGTGAAACAGCTGGTGCATCTCGCCGGCGGGGATGCCCACGTCCGCTCCCAAACGGACCCAATCTTTGGCGGCGAGCGGCGTTTCGCGCGCCACGAAGAGACCGGCTTCCGATCCGCGCCACAGCCGTCGCTGATGATCGAAGGCCAGGAACTGGGTGTCGCCGGGGAAGCCGTGGGCTGATTCAAAGTGCTGACACTGCCATTCAGCTCCGGGGCGACGGGTGGCGCGAGTGAACCCGTTCCGGTCGCGATAGCCGATCCAGTGCTCGTCGGCCGAGGCCACCGCCACGGTGCGCACCTTCGGTGAAAGCAGGCATTGCGGCCAAGCATTCTCGCGCCACTCGCCTCCTTCGTAACGAAGCAAGCTGCCTTCGGTAATGGCCAACAAGTGGCCTTCGCGGTCACTCACGAAGCCGCTGGTATACCGCTTGCCACCAAAGACCGAGCGATAGCGTAGCGCGGGTTGCCGCAGCACTTCAATCAGATTGTCCTTGGACGCGATCCAGAGCCGGCCATCGGAGGAGATCGTCATCTCACGCATGGTGGGAAAGAAGAGTGGCTGCCCCGACGGTTCCGGAGCAGCCTCAATAAAGGTGCCGTCGGCCCGCAGGTGAATGGCCCCGTGGTTGCGCGCCAGCACCCAGACGGAGCCGTCGGGGTCGACGTCGACGTCAAGGTAGGGCGCTCGCGCTTCCGGCAATCCCCATGACTCGAGCAAGGACTCCCGGCTATCGGTTTGGTCGCACAGTTTGGCTGGCCGATGCGCGTCCCAGGTGGAAGTGATATCGGTGCGCGCCACATAGAGACGGTCGCCACGGCGAGCGACGGCTCGCACGGGACGGTTCGGTAGCAGACCATGGGACAACATCTTAATCAGGCTGCGGCGGCCGGCGAAGAGTAACCCTTGTTCGCCGCGCGCGCCCCACAGTCCAGTGTGAAAGTCCGGCGTCACTTCGCGAGCCCCTGGCAGGCGCATCGCCGCAGCGGAAGGCGACGCCCACACGCCACAGACTTCGTAACGGAACTCACGACGGTCGCCCCGGAGGGCGCGCGATCCCAGGGGCGCCCCGATCGCACTTTCTCGCGACATCGTCAATGGCTGGGCCGGCAGATCTGGGGTTAGCATTCCGGTGCCGTGCTCGAAGGTTTCGCCATTCCAACGCACCCACTGGCCAGCCGAAAGGTCACCAAACCAAACTCGGCCGTCCGGCTCTCCGTGCAGAAACAGGCCGGCCGGAGGGCCGATGCCGGTGGTGGCCGACTGCCACCCGGCTCCCTCAGGGCCGCCCTTTCGGTACCAGACCTTTAAGCCATTGGGGGCCAACGCCGCGTAGAGCAGTTCGCCAGCCGCCGCCACGGGCGGTAGCCCCTTATTCGCTTCGTCTACCCGGTGAAAGCGCCCAGACTGGAGAAGATACAGTCCGAACTCCGACTGCGCCCAAACAGCTCCGGTTTCCCCAGGCGCACTCGTTACCGCGACTCGGGTCTCACCATGCACCGGCAAGCCCAGGCGCGAAGCCGGCAGGTAGCGCTCACCATCGAAACGAAACGTGCCTTTGTCCCCCGAAACCCAGACGAAGCCCTGGCGGTCTAAAGTGACGCGGCGGGCCTCCGTCCCCTGGGGCCCATACTGACGTCCGCCGGCCAGGAAGGGCTCAGCCCACAGGGAAACGGCCAACAGGAATAGCACCAGTGTTCGCAATTCACCTTAGTATGCGAAGAAACGGGACGGCTCGACGGTTATTTCTTCGCACTGGCCTTTGGCGGAAGTGCTGAAGCCCGGCGCTACAGACGCCCCCGCCTGTTTTTCGAGCTGCCTGAGCCGGTTCGCTCTCAGTTGACAAGCTCCACGACGAACATGACTGCTCCGATGGCGACCAGAATGCCTCCCCAGTAATGCATCGGAATAAAAAACAATCGGTGATTCGCCTCGTCGAGAATCATCTCTTGGCCGGAAGCTTTATCGATCACCGTCCGGGCGGTGCGTTTGCGCAGTAGGTTGCCCGATACCCAGGACGGTACCGCGGCGATCAACAAGGCGACGCCGACCGTCCATTGGTGAGCCGAGTAGTATCCCGCGCCCAAGACAGCGTCGAATGTCCAATTGCAGAGTAACGCCGCTCCAAAAACAAAGACGGCGATGAGAAAACCGAAACCACTCCAGATAATCATTGTGTAATACCTTTCCTTCACCTGAGAGAACGGAAAATCGGAGCGGATTTACGCGGCGAACTCCGATCCCCGCATTTGCGGCACCGGTGCTAGGATGCCCCGTCGGAATCTGTGACGAAACAAAGCCGGGAGTTGTTGATTCTATTTGACTTAACTCGCAGTCGGCGCTCACCTCGTTCCCGGCTGATTGGCTGATACTTTTAGGTTAGCAGTGGGAGCGAAGGGAACTTTGGTAGGTGGTTGATTCGATTGAGCAACTGCCTGGTGACCGGTAGTTCGAGCAGTGCGGGTAAATGGTCTGCGAGAATAACATAGTGACGATTCGACTGCTCATTTTTTCGATCGCCGTGGCGCTGACGGCGCAGATTGCGCCACCGGCCGCGTCCACCAAGAAGTCGGCCTTGGACAAGGCTCAACTTGAAGCCTATGTACGGCACCTGATTCCCTACCCGGCTCAAGTAAAGATCGAGGTCGGCGACCCTTCGCCAAGTGCACTCGCCGGATTCTCGCAGGTGCGCGTGCTGGCCTCAATGGGCGAACGCTTCAAGGAACATGTCTTCGAGGTGTCAGCCGATGGCCAACGCTTCTTTGAAGCCCCGGTTTACGACATCGCGAAGAATCCCTTTGCCGCCGATTTGGCAAAACTGAAAACCGAGTTTCAGCCATCTCTTGGCGCGGCTACGGCCAAGGTGGTGCTGGTGCTTTTCAGCGACTTCCAATGTACGTATTGCCGCGAACAATCGCGCATTCTGCGCGAGAATCTTTTGAAGACCTATCCGCAAGACGTACGCCTCTACTTTAAGGACTACCCGCTCGAACAGATTCATCCCTGGGCCCGCGCCGGGGCCATCGCCGCGCGCTGTGTCTTTCGCCAAAACGCGCCCGCCTTCTGGGACTTCCACGACTATCT
>JAYVRS010001042.1:0-3195 GCA_043776185.1 Bryobacteraceae bacterium
GGCAACGCAGCCAGAATTTCGCGCGCCGTCATCCGCATAAGCTTCTCCACAACGCCGGCAAAGTTGCACGATGCGATCCGCAGAAGTATTCGCTTTGGCCGCCGTCGGCCACCGTGCGCACCAGAATCGTCTTATGCGGGCGAAAGTAGTAACCCGGATCGGTCTTGGGCAACTCCGCTCGCCAATCGCCGCCAATCGGCACTAAGTCAAACACGGCCGACAGAAAGTCGCGAATCGTCCGGCCTTCCTGGGCCGCCACATTCCGCACCATCGCCAGGGCCTTTAAGTAGACCTCGGGAGCCATAATCGCCGAGCCAAAGCTCAGCATCACGCCGCCCTCCAGGCGCTCCATCGTCTTCGCGAAGATCAGAAAGTCGCGATACGAAGCCGCGCCCGTCGCCGCCCCATCGCAGTTGGGATGCTCATGCAGAATGTCATAACCGATCCCCACATGCACCGTCACCGGCACCCCGGCGCGATAGGCCGCCGCCAGCACGGACAAGTCTTTGTGCGGAAAGCTACTCTCCGCGATGCGCCGTCCCACATTCTCGCCCAGCCCCAAACCCAACTCCGCCGCCTGCCCGATCCAGTCGTTTAACTCGCCCGTCTCCTGCCACAACCCGAACTCCCCCGTGCGGATGTAGCGGGCCACACTCTCCGTGGTGGCGCCGATGCGCGCCAGTTCGTAATCGTGAATGGCCCCGGCCCCGTTCATGGCCACGTGGTCAATCCAGCCTTGCTCGATCAGGTCGATCAGATGCCGGCTCACCCCGGCTCGCAGCACATGCGCGCCCATCATCAGAATGCGCGTCGCCCCGGCCTCCTTGGCTTGCCGCAAGCGCGCCGCCACGTTAGACAAACGCGGCTCGTCATACGCGGGCGTCACGTCGTCCAGCGACAGCCAATTCGCCAATTTCAGGTCATGAGCCCGCTCGCCCAAAGGTTGCACCCGCAGCCTCGAGCGATCAAACGTCGCATATTTACTGGTCACCACTAGGCCCCAAACAGCTTGGGCAACCAAGCCTCCGCACCCAGAAAGTTGGGCAGCATAAAGTCAGCGCCCACCCCGGCCAAACGAGTTCGCTTCCACTCGTCAACCTTCAGGCAATGCGGCTCATCGGTCGCCAAGCCCACCGCCACGCCGCCCGCCTGCTTCACCACATCGATCTCCACATAGCCGTCGCCGAACACCAGCAGCTCTTCGCCCTGGTAACCCGCCTGCTGCACCAGCCGCTTCACCAGCATGCCCTTGGAGAACGAAGCCATATCGTCCGAAGCCCCGTAAATGCCGCCATCGAAGTAGCGCGTCAAATCCAGCAGACCGGCCTCCCGCCGTACGTCCACCTCGTCAGTACCGCTCGCCAAATAGATCTTCAGCCCGCGCGCCTTCAACGCCTCCAGCACCTCCCGCGACCCCGGCACCATGTACTTTTCGGGCGACGCGCCGTCTTCCAAATCCTTCACCCGATCCTTGATCACGTCCCACAACCGCCGCAGATACTCGTGCTTATACTCCAGCGCCGTCGCTGGCTGCCCGCCCCGCTTTTCGATTTCGGTGGCGTACTGCATCATCTGGTAAATGGTCTCTTTGCCGGTCAACTGGCCGACATACTCCTCCACTAGGCGCGTCAAGTCCGCCTCGCTTTCGCCGCGGTTCTGCGCCCGCAAGCCATCCACCATCATGGGCACCATCACATGTACCCACCCCGACCGCACCAGCGAAACGGTTCCATCGAAATCAAAGATCGCTACCTTGGCTTGGCGAGCGTTAACGCCGTTTTTCAGTACTTCTAGCATGTTCCTCGGTTATTGTCCCATGTTGATTCTCTAAAACGAAAAAGCGCCCGCCCAAACGAAAAAGCGCCCGGCTTTGACGCTGGACGCTTCTTCGTTCTGTTTTAAACTTTGTCGGATGTTCTATCTTGCCGTTATCGTTTTCTCGTAAGGCCTTTTCCTCCGCTCAAACACTTCTTACATTAAGAGGTGCGCGGAGGCCGTCGAAACGGGGTCAAAAAAAACTGGACATCGCAAAATTCACTTTGGCTGCCGCCTGCGGCGTCGTCGCCGGTTCAGCCACCACTTCCGGTGCGGGCGATTGATAGTTCGAATACTTCACGGCCATTTCCACGCGTCCCACCACCCGCGCCTCAATCGAACTCCGCCACTGCGACAAATAAGCTTGGCCGTCACGAATTTCATACGTCCGTGTAAACTCTGTCTTTTTAAAGAAAACTGATGGATTCTTCACCAGTCGACCCGACTCTCGCAGCGGCAAACCCGTCTCTGCATCCAGCCACAAGTCGCCCTTAAACAGCCCCAAGCGCTTCTCTCGCGGGTTCAGCTGGAAAATGTAGGCCGTTTTGCCCCCCTGCTCCAACCGCCCCTTGTAATTGAATTTGTAGTTGGCCGGGCTCAGTGAGATGTCCCCAGCTTGCGCGCGGGTCTCAGTCTCGGCGGTCAAAAAGCGCGCGATCACGTCGCGCTTAACCTGATCATCGCCCGAAAAAGAGAGCTTCTGGTAAGTGATCCGCCCGATCTTCGAGATCAGGCGCAAGGCAGTCATCTTGCTTGATTTGTTCCACTTAGGAACTGTCGCTTCGATCTCGCAATCCATCGCCACGTTCGACAAGGGCTCACGCACCTTCTCTTGTGCCCAGTAACGCTCAAGCAGCTCCTTGGCCGGATCCGGTTTCGCCGGAGCGGCAAAGGATTGAGCATGCAGGGTAGAGACAAGGCCAATAACGGCTAGACTCAGGACGCCAACGGTACTTCCCATTCGGATACTTGCTATTGTAACTGTTCTTGGCTTATCGGCCAAATTCGGCCGTGTCCTTTGACAACCTGCGCGGCAGAGGGCTTGAACTCAGCCATCGCAACGAGTACAATCAAGCCGCCATCTGCAGGCCCACGTTGGGAATCGGTGGCATTGGAGGTTTTCCATGAAGAACATCGCTCTTCTCGCTCCGCTCCCCCTGGCCCTCCTTTTCGCAGCCAGTTCCCTTGCTCAACAACCGGCGGCTCCGCCCCGCTATCTATCGGTGATTTCGGTGAAGGTGGCACCCGACAAAGTGGCCGCTTTCGTCGACTTCTACAAATCCGGGCCCGGCGTGAAGGCGGCGCGCGCGCGCCTCAAATCCGATCCCAACATCCTGCGATGGGCCGTCCTGCAAGCCGTCTATCCAGGCGACCCCGCCC
>JAYVRS010001043.1:0-3193 GCA_043776185.1 Bryobacteraceae bacterium
GCCATGTTTGGCGTATTGATCTACATGATCGCCTCACGGAAATCTGAGACCGACCTAACCGTGGCCCCTCGGTAAGGAACTGCTAGCCCCACCCGGGCTAGTGACTGGTTGTTATGATGCTCCTCCCTGCTTTGGCGCCGAATTCGATGCCGGTTATGAACCGGGCAAGCATCAAGTCATCGAGTTCGGCGCCGTACGATCTTGTTATTTTGGGCGGTGGTTGCGCCGGCCTTAGCCTGGCGATGCGTCTGGCAGAACTTGGTCCCTACTGTCCGCGAATGCTCATTCTGGAGCAGCGAAGTTACCATGCTAATGATCGGTCCTGGTGTTTCTGGGATCGGGAAGATACGCCTTTACGGCACATGGTGAAACATCGTTGGCCGTCCATGCGCGTCCAGGATGGCAACCGCTCCGTTACCGTCAGTTGTGGTGACACACCATATCAAATCATTGCTGCCGAAACATTTTATGCGGAAGCTCTGGCGGTGATCGGCCGTTCGTCCCGCATTGACCTCGTGATGAATGCGTCTGTGTCGGCGGCCCCCACCAAGAGCCGTAAACTGTGGCACATCGACACCAGCGAAGGGCTGATGACCGGGATGACCGTAGTGGATACTCGACCTCAGCACGAACCTCGACGCGGCGGGGCGGTGCTGTGGCAATCCTTCTCCGGCCACGAGGTGCACTGCGAAGAACCCATATTCGACCCGGCCTGCCTTAATTTAATGGATTTCGCTCCTAGCGATCCCACCGGCATTCGCTTCGACTACGTGCTGCCTCTTTCGCCTCACCACGCTTTGATTGAAGTGACTCGGTTCGCCCCCGAGCCCTTTCATCAACAGGATTTGGCGTCCGACCTGACTAGGGCCACGCTGCAGCGCGTGCGGGGCGCACCGTTCACGATCGTGCGTTCGGAAAACAGCATTCTGCCCATGGGTTCCGCGCGAGTTACACCCTCCCCCGAGGCCACGCTTGATCCGAGTTATGTCTATGCTGGCGTGGCCCATGGGGGCGCCCGGCCCAGCACCGGCTACGCCTTCCAGCGGATTCAGCGCTGGGCAGAATCCTGCGCGCAGCTCATCGGCAGAGGTGAAGCCCCGGCTGGGCACCCCTGCGACCCGCTACTTTTGCGCGCCATGGATCATATCTTCCTTTCCGTCCTGCGCACGCAGCCAGCGGCGGCCCCGGCGGTTTTCCTGACCCTGTTTGAAAAAGCCGATGCCGCGCGGGTCATCCGCTTCTTGAGTGACCGCGGCACTCTGGCCGATTATCTAGCGGTCATCGGCGCCCTGCCCTTCGGGCCCTTTCTCAAAGAGTTACCTCGCGGGCTGATGAGTATGGCTGGCCGAGCACCGTCATGAATGTCGTCCAGGTTCAGGGGCTCGTCTTCAGCGTGGTGGCCATCCTGGTGGCCGCCGCCGCCGCGTTTCTTCCGCGTTCCAGCCCACAAACCGAATTGATGGTCATGGCGGGATTGATCATCGGCCTTGGGATTCCCCACGGAGCGCTTGATACGGTCTTTGCTGGGGAGTTATACCAATTACGGACCATCAAAGGTTGGCTTTCGTTTGTGGCCCTCTATCTATTGCTAGCAGCCTTCGTAGTCTGGTTCTGGCAGATCTATCCGTCGCTGTTTCTCGCCGGGTTTCTCTTGCTCTCGCTCGTTCATTTCTCCGGCGATCCATCGGCGGGAACGCCCTTAGTCTCCCGCATACTCTATGGCGGAGCGATTCTCTTTCTGCCCCACTTGTTCTACAGCGCGGAAGTGACCCGCCTATTTTCATCCTTAGTCGGCCCCACGGCGGGCGGCCGCGTTGCCGCCGGCCTGCAACCGCTGGCCGTGCTCTGGTCACTCGGTCTGGCCATCGCCGCCCTCCATCGCGCGTGGTCGCATTGGCTTACCGCTTTGGAAATGGCAGCGGTCGGCTTACTGGCACTGTTGGCGCCTCCACTGCTCGCTTTCACGGTATTCTTCTGCGGCATGCATGGTGCGCGCCACATATTGAGAACCGTGACGTATTCGGGCCGCTCGTTCAGTGCTCTGCTGGCCGCCCGCGCCTTCGCGCCGACTTTGGGGTTCCTAGGCCTGCTCGCCGCCGCTTTCTACGCGCTTCGGGACGTCCCCTGGGAGGCTCGTCTCATCCAGCTGGTCTTTGTCGCCCTGGCCGCCCTTACCGTTCCGCACATGATGCTGGTCGAACAGATTCGATTCTCTGGTTGGGTGAGGAAGCCGGTTCCCCTCCGCTGATTTGATCGCTGCCGAGGAGTTGGACTGCGTCCTCTGAAAGGATAACCAGACCCTTTTATGAACAGCCGCGGAAATTCCGCCTCCATTTCCCTCGGACGGACTTACGGAGGGTCCGGGGACCCGCCTGGGGGCTCACCCTGTATGTATGAGACAAAAATGCTGACGCGGCTACCAGTCCTCCGGGAACGTCATTTTAATAGATCCGTTCCTTCCGCCGGTGTATCCTTAAGGAGGCCATAGGTTTGGGCCGAAGGTGGTTTTCATGCTCGCCAAAGGCGATCTTCTTGTTTTGCTCGCTGCGTTTCTCTCGCTCTTGTTTTCTATCTCTCTCTGGTTCGGTGTCGGGATGGCGGCCAACAAAGAGGCTGGGATGTTCGTTGGCATCTGGGTCCCGTCCATCATCAGTCTGGGCGCCTTCTTCCACGTCGCGATGCGGAAGCCGTAGCTCATGCAGGATTCCCTGATTTTCATCTTCGGTTTTTTTGTCTTCGTTGTCGCAGCTTCGGGGGTCTTGTTCTCAGCGCTCGCGATCCGCAAGCAATACCCCAAGAAGTAGCGAGTGCCTGGGTAGCGATCAAGCGGTGTCACGCCTCCGAGAACGCCCATAATCTTCTCCCGGTTGCTGTGCGACGACCGGGCTCCCTGGACCAAATTGTCCCAAGGGAATACAGCCCAACTTCGCAAATGTGCCGGTGGTTGAAGGCTGAAAGTGCCAATGGCTCAAGAGCCTCTGTGAGCCGTAATGAGCTTCTTCGTTAAACAAAGCCTTGGTTCGTTCAACCCTGGTGAAATTGAGGGTAAGCATCCGTTAGACTAAAACGACCATGCCCCTCACCGCTGGCACCAGACTCGGACCCTACGAAGTCCTCGCCCCGCTGGGCGCGGGCGGCATGGGCGAGGTGTATCGAGCGAAGGACACCAAGCTCGACCGCGAAGTCGCCATCA
>JAYVRS010001044.1:0-3192 GCA_043776185.1 Bryobacteraceae bacterium
GGCTTAAGGAGTTGGGCCGCACGCTCCACCGAAGCGGCGATCTCCGTTTGGTTCACAAGTGCGCGTGGGACGATCACGTCGAGGTTCCTCCACTTTAAGATACTCGATTTGGTCTGCGGCTATCCACCTCGAAAACTCCACCAAACTGAAATAGGGGATTTCCAGTAGCATTTCCAGTGCCGGGCACTTTTTCGGGGACCCTGATTTCCGGGCCTTCATAAGTCTTCAAGGCGGTCATACCTCCCAACGTTGGCGGCCCGGGCTCGAAAGCCCAAGTTCTCTCGAACGCTCCAGCGTGTATCACATTTGGAGGCCGGAAGGAAGGGGTCGCTATTCGCTCGTCACCGCGTGATCGTGGCGCGGATGGGTTGGCCGGCGTGGGTGGTCTCGACGGGCTTACCTTCGCGGACGGCGAGTTGGCCGTTGACGATGACGTAGCGGACTCCGATGGAGTATTGGGCGGGCTTCTCGAAGGTGGATTGGTCGCGAATTTGGGTGGGGTCGAAGAGGGTGAGGTCGGCGTCGGCGCCTACTTTGATGCGGCCTTTGTTGCGCATCGACGGCACTCTAGCTTCGAGGCGTTGGGCGGGCATGAGGGTCATTTTGCGGATGGCGTCCATCAGGCTCAACGACTTTTCTTCGCGGACGTACTTGGCCAAGATGCGGGAGAATGTTCCGGCTGAGCGAGGGTGGCCGCCTTGGCCGTCCAACACGTCGAAACCGTCGGAGGCAATCATCGTCAGCGGGCTCAGGATGGCTTGCCGGACGCGCTCATCGGTGTTCGAGTGCGTGATGACGATACCGCCCTGCTTGCGGTACTTGAGGAATGTGTCGCGGGTGAGGCGTTCGCCGGTGGCTGCCCACTGCAGGTTGTGGTAATCGGACGGGAGCTTGTCCATCCAGGAGTCGAAGAGCGCGGATTCAATGCGCGTGGCTCCCGCCGTGTAGGGGTAGGCTTCCGTTGTGATGTCGATGCCGCGCTGGCGGGCGTCGGCGATGATCTCGAGCAAACGAGCCACCGCTTCCTGGGCGCTCGAATTGATGTGGACGACATGGAGCTTGGCCCCGGTGATAGCGGCGGCGGCGATCACCTCGCTGAGGCCCAGTTCGCGGTCGGCGGTTGCGCCGGCGGCGCTGGAGGTGCCGCGCATATGGACATGGCACGTCGCCCCGTACTTGGCGGCGATGCGGAACATGTCGATGATCTCGCCATAAGTGGCGGCGTGGGTGTAGGCGACGCCAAATCCTACGGCGGGTGCGCCTTGCTTCAAACCGGCTTCGAGTCGCTGCTTCATGAGTTCGATTTGCGCGGGCGTGGCCCGCTGGCTGGCACCCGGACCGCTAGGGAGAAACTCGCCTTTGTCGCCCATCACGGCCATGCGCGTGGGCGGATGGCCGATGGCGGCGCCGTAGTTGAGGAAGGCTTTACCGGCACGGCCGGCATAGTATTTGGGGATATCCGCGACGCCGATTTCAAGTTCAAGCGACGTGGTGACGCCGTCCATCAGTTCGTAGCGGCCGCTCGAAAGCTCAATGCCGTGCCAATGAAGGTCAATGAAGCCGGGGGCGAGGACCAGTCCGGTGCCGTCGATTTGGGTGCGGCCTGAGAGTGGCTGCTCGCTGATGGCGGTGATTTTGCCGGCGTCAATAGCGACGTGGCGGATAGCGTCGAGGTTAGACTCCGGGTCGAGGACACGGGCGTTGCGGATCACCAAGTCATGAGTTTGGCCCAGCAGGGCGAGAGGCAGGAGGATCAGTAAGTTCCGCACTGCCGAAGTATCTCACGACCGTTAGAGCTCGGTGGTGTGATACACCTACTGAGGTAATGGCGCAACAAAAGATATTCGACGTGGTGGTGGTGGGGTCCGGCGCGTCGGGCGGCACGTTGGCCGCGCGACTGGCCCGGCAGGGCGTGGACGTGGCGTTGGTGGAGGGCGGGCCGAAGCTGAATACCCGTACCGACTTCAATACGCACGCGATGCCCTATGAGTTCGCCAACCGGCACATCCCGACGATGAAGCCCGGAAAGCCCGGAATGGACTCGCAGCGCACGCGTGGGGCGGGCGGTAAATCGCAAACCTGGAACGCCGTGGCTTGGCGCTTCTCGCAGCGCGACTTTAAGGGCCAAGACTGGGACGATGGGGCGGGCGAGAACTGGCCCATTGGCTATGCCGATCTGGCACCGCACTACGATAGTATCGAGCGCGAGGTAGGGGTCTGCGGGAACCTGGATGGATTGACCGATCTGCCGGACGGCATCTTTCTGCCGCCCGTCCCTTTGAAATGCAGTGACGTGCTGCTGCAGCGCGGTGCGGCTAAGTTGGGCGTCAAGATCATTCATGTACGGAAGTCCACGTTGACTAAGCCCAAGGCCGGTCGGCCCGCTTGCCACTTCTGCGGAAACTGCATGGCGGGCTGCGATGTTACCGCTAAGTACAACTCTTACGACGTGCACATCATCCCGGCGATGCGCCAAACCGGTAAGTTGACTCTATTTACCGATACCCTCGCCCGCGAGGTGATGATATCGGCCGAAAACAAAGTTACCGGCGTCGCGACGATTGACCGGGTGAGTAAGAAGCAAGGAGAGATTCGCGGTCGCTCCGTGGTGGTGTCGTGCGCTTGCGTGCAGAGCGTGGGCTTGCTGCAAATGTCGAAGTCGCGCCGTTACCCCACGGGGCTCGCCAACTCCAGCGGACACTTGGGTCAGCATTTCATCCCCCATTTCACGGGCGGTATCGAGTTTCTGCTGACCCAGATGAAAGGTAAGCAGTTGGCGGATGACGAAGGCTTTCTGGACCATGCCTACCAGCCATCGTTTATGCACACCCGCACCCGGCCTTATGCCCGCAGTTTTGGCGCGCAGTTTGGTTATCAGAACCGGCGCGGCGTGGGCTGGGCGCGCCGCTTCCCTGGCTTCGGCGCCGACTTCAAGAATGCGGTGAAAGCCGCCTATCCCGCGTATGTCGTCTGGTCTCCCTATGGGGAAAAGATCCCGGACGGCCGCAGCCGCATCTACCTTGACTATAGGAGTCTCGATGCGTGGGGTCTGCCCGAAGTGAAACGAGAACTGAGTTGGAGTGACAACGACTGGAAGATTTTTAACGACATGACCACGTGGGGCCGTGAGATTGTCCGCGCCTCCGGTGGGGAGATTCTGGAAGTAAGTACGGAGCCTCGCCCGAATCATGA
>JAYVRS010001045.1:0-3190 GCA_043776185.1 Bryobacteraceae bacterium
AGGTACCCGCCATACTGCGCAATGCCATGCCAATCGCCGAAGTTGTACACCACCGCTTGGCTATCCACCTCAATTCGCACGGTTTCCGTCAGCGAGCGCAGGTAAGTGGCAATGTCGTCATGGCCCTGCGTCCGGGCGAAGATCCGCTCGCTGTGGGGATGATTTGCGTTGGGCAAGTCGAAGCCGGCGGAGTTGCCTAGTTCCAACAAGCTCAGCCCCAGCACGCCGGCCGCAAAATGGCGTGCGCTCAGCTCGCCCGTGCGATGCCAAGTGAACAGGCCCGCCAGCAATAAGGCCACGAACGCGGTGATCATGGCCCGTTCATCGGTAAGTGACTCTTTGCCCCTCACCAGCGCCATGCCGAAAAAGATCGTCGCGATCAGGGCGGCGATCGAGAAAAGAATGCGGCGGCCTATAGGAATCCAGCGTTCGCTCATCCGTATCGAATCCACGCCAAAGGCCGCCAGCGCCGCACAGGCGAATCCGAACAGGGCCATGGCCATGCCGGGTGATCGAGCTTTATCCACCAGCGGAGCCCAGGCGTACATCACGCCGTGCAGGAGGCTGTGGCCGCCGAGAGACAACAGCAAGCCGAACAGGCCCAACCCCACCAGCCAACGTACCCTTCCGAGCCGCCAACCCGCCGCCATCCCGAGCATCGCCATCGTCAGCCCCACCGCGCCCACGAAGGGCGAGAAGCTTCGGAAAAGGCCAGGTACCAGCGTTCCCAGTAGCGAGATGGGAAAAAGCGAGTACTGTTCATGCACGTGGTAGGAGATCTTCGTCTTCCAGTCCGCAGCTTCGCTCATCCCCACCCAGCGTTTGGCTAGCGGACCATACTCGGCCGCCGGCACCGTCTGCAATGCTGAAATTAGCCCCATTACTGAGATAAATAACAGGAAAGGCCGGATAAATTTGGGCCAATTCCGGCGCGCGGAAAAAGCGATCCAGGCCCAGGTGGCTAAAGCGCCATAAGTGACGAAGGTCGGAATCTGATGATGTCCCGCCAACCAGGACAAGCCGAGCCACAGTCCGGCCCATCCGGCGTGGCGGTTCATGTTCGCTTGATCGTCACGTACTTTGAATAAGTTAAGGAAAACTAATGGCATCCAGATGGTGCCATTCACCATTTGCGGCCAATCGATGTTGCCCACCGCCGCGCCAAAGGCGAATATGCAGCCTCCAAAAACCGCCGCGGCGCGTGACCTGCATATATAACGACAAAAAAGATAGCAATTGAGCGCGGCGAGCCAATGATAAATGACGAAATACCAGTGCAGGTAGCCCAGCCGCAGCTTGCCATCGCGCAGCGGCGTCAGGAACAGCAGCCAATTCGGCGGATAGGCCGCCCCGGGCTGCATCTGGCCCACCAGCGGCTGCCCGCCCCATTGATTGGGCTCCCAAAGCGGCATTCGTCCCGCGTGCCACTCCCGCGCCTGATCCTGCCACCAGGGCAAGACTTGATTGGCCAAATCAGGCGAATCGAGCCAGGTATATTGGTCGGTCGCGATCAGCTTCCAGTAAAAGCATGCCGTGATCAGCAGCAGCAAGGCCGGCCCGAGGCTGGCGATTAGTGCGCGGTTCAAACCATGCTGGTGCTTTTCAACCACGTTCATGCTTGCTCATCTTAGCGCAACTGTCTTCGAATCTTCTAGTTAGCATTTGGCCGACGAATTGCACTAGTATGGGCTGGAAGGACATCGGTCATGACTACCTTACTTCGTGTGGGCTTTGTTTCGTTAGCGGTTTTATTCGGGCAGGTCGAGTTGATCGCCCAAAACGACCCGGGTCCCGACCCTGCCAATGCCCAGAATGAAGAAGCCCAAGACGTGCCCGGCCGCGGCGTGGCCAGGGTAAGTCTCATCAATGGCGAGGTCTCCGTGCGTCGTGGCGACTCGGGCGACTTGATAGCCGCCGCCGTCAATGCCGCTCTGGTGGCCCCCGACCGGATCCTCACGGGACCCTTCTCGCGCACCGAACTGCAGCTGGATGCCAAAAACCGCCTGCGCGTCGCGGCCGACTCTGACCTGCGCCTAGCCGAAATTGAATATCGACGCTATACGGTTGAGCTCGCCGCCGGCACCATTACTTGGCATGTTGCCAAAGGCTCTTCCGCCGACATCGACATCAACACGCCTTCGGTGAGTGTACGCCCTGTGCAACCGGGCGACTACCGCATCACCGTCAATGCCGACGGCACCACCGAAGTCACCGCCCGCACCGGCGAAGCCGAGATCTACTCGCCTCGCGGGGTGGAGCGCGTGCGTCGCGGTAAGACCATGCTCGTGCGCGGCGACAAAGCCAATCCCGAATTTCAAACCATCGCCGAACTCCGCGAGGACGAATGGGACCGGTTCAATCTGGGCCGCGATCGCGAACTCGACCGGTCCGAGAGCCGCCAGTATCTGGCCGACGACATCGTCGGCGCCGAGGAGCTCGATAACAATGGGACGTGGGTAGACTCGGCTCCCTATGGCCGCGTCTGGCAGCCGCGCGTGGCCGCCGGCTGGTCCCCGTATAGCCAAGGCCGTTGGGTTTGGCTCGATTACTACGGTTGGAGTTGGGTAAGTTACGACCAGTTCGGTTGGGCCCCCTTCCATTACGGCAGTTGGTTCAATCAAGGCGGTAACTGGTGCTGGTATCCGGGGGCGCGGCATAACCGCACCTGGTGGCGTCCGGCGATGGTGGCTTGGTTTGGCTTCGGCGGCGTCAACGTCGGCGTCGGCTTCGGCAACTGGGGCTGGGTGCCGCTGGCTCCCTTCGAGCGCTTCAATCCCTGGTATGGCCGGGGCTTCTATGGTCACAACCGCACGAACATCTACAACAACATTCGGGTGGTCAACAACTACAACATCGTCAATAACTACCGCAATGCCCGCGTGGACGGTGGCGCGCGGGGTGTGGCGGCCGGTCAGTTCGGCCGTAATGGCGGTGGACGTTATGATCGCGTGGGCGAAGCGAACCTGCGCAATGCCGGATTAATGCGGGGTCAATTGCCGGCCTCGCCCGTTCGCGAGTCGTTGGCCTTTAATGATCGCCGCGTGAATGAAGCGGCCAATCGTGGCACTTACGAGGGCACTTTTCACAGCCGCCGTACGGCCGTCGCACAGGAGCGAATCTCCTTCGTCGATCAGCAACGTGGTGTAGAGCAGGGAACTCGCGCCTTCGGAAACGCTGGCGGTGTACGTGG
>JAYVRS010001046.1:0-10882 GCA_043776185.1 Bryobacteraceae bacterium
GGCCCGTTGGCGAAAACCGCACGTCGCCATGGCTATTCAAGCGGAACGAACCCAAGCCGTCGATGTCTACGCGCGAACCGGAATCGAGAAAGCGGCGCACAATTTCGCCGAAGATTTGCGGGCTCATTTCCTGGGGGCCTCCTCCGGCTGAAACGAAATCGCCTCGCCCGGCAACAGAGTTCCGAGGCCCGGAATCTCTGCCGGCTTTCCCTCCTTCAGCCGCCGGAGCAATCGCGTCACCACCGCATCGATCTGATCGGCAGCAACGGCCGGGGTTAAGTGCGCCTCGTGAGCGAGGCGTCGGGCAAAGTCTTTTTTCTGCATGACGAGCCTACTGTAGCTGATGGATTCACGAAACCGGCCGCCCCGTTTGGCTAGCTAGCTTTGTAACATCAATAATATCTTATGTTTAAGAGCTGTGTTCCGCATTGCAAATCCCTGTGAACGGCGTTTTGATAGCATTGATAGCAATGTGTCTATTGACATCAATGAATGCAATGCTATCATTGGCTATGGGAACGGTAACTGTTCGCCAATTGGACGACGAAACGAAAACCCGCCTGCGGATCCGCGCGGCGCAAAACGGCCACTCGATGGAGCAAGAGGCGCGCGACATTCTGCGTACGTCGCTGATGGCACCGCCCCCGAGTGAGCATTGGGTAGATACAATCTTCAAGCTGTTTGGCAAGGAGAACGGAATTGAGCCGGACGATCTTCCCATCCCCTCGCGTGAGTACGGGCCGATGACGCGGATCAATTTCGACGAATGATCATTCTCGACACCAATGTAATTTCCGAGCTCATTCGTCCGGAACCCTCGCCCACGGTGGCCGAATACTTGAAACGCCTCAATCGCGAGGACTGGTACATTACGGCGATTACGGCGGCTGAGTTGCGCTCCGGCTGTGCTCTCTTGCCGGATGGAAAGAAGCGGGATGGCCTTACCCAACGAGTGGAAACCATGTTGGCCGGGGCGTTCTTCAATCGAATTCTTGCCTTTGACGCCGAAGCGTCGCGGACTTATGCCGATGTGGCGGTCCACTGGCGCGCCGCCGGACGCTCCATCTCCTACTTGGACGCCCTCATCGCCGCCATAACTCGCAGCAAAGGCGCCACGCTAGCCACTCGCAACACCAAGGACTTCGCATTTTGCCAAATCCCCATGGTCGATCCTTGGACGGAAGGCTTGCCCAAGTAAGTCCTTTCACGGTACAAGAGAAGAAACGGCGAAACATGTCCCAACAACTCGGCTTCAATCTCACCCTCGACTCCCCCTTCGCCGACCCTGGTGCGCAACTGCCCGTCCGCCGCGCCTCCCTCGAAGCCGCCGTCGCCAAGTTTCAAGAGCTGATGGCCCAACCCGATTCGCCTATCCGCGCTGTCCATCACATCCCCGCCCGTGTCGCCGAGTACGCCGACTTTCCCGCTAACCTCGACCCTCGCCTCCGCCAAATGCTGGCTGGCCGGGGCATCGAGCAGCTCTATTCGCATCAAGCCGAGGCCTTCTCCCACATCACCGCCGGCCAGAACACCGTAATCGTCACGCCCACCGCCTCCGGCAAAACCCTTTGCTATAACCTCCCCGTTCTGCAGACGCTATTAAGCGACCCCTCGGCCCGGGCCTTCTATCTTTTTCCGACCAAGGCGCTGGCCGAAGACCAGTTACACGAGATGCAAGCCACGCTCGATACCATTGGCTCCGATATCAAGGCCTTTACTTACGACGGCGACACGCCGCAGGACGCCCGCCGCGCCATTCGCGAACGGGCCCAACTGGTGCTGACTAACCCGGACATGCTGCACGCCGGAATGCTGCCGCACCATACGAAGTGGGCTAAGGCTTTCGAGAATCTGCGCTACATTGTCATTGACGAATTGCATTACTACCGCGGTGTTTATGGCAGTCATCTGGCCAACTTACTGCGCCGCTTGAAGCGCATCGCGGCTTTCTATGGGTCGAATCCGCAATTCATCTGTTGCTCGGCGACGATTGCCAACCCTCGTGAGTTAGCCGAGTCCATCACGGAGCAGCCCTTCGAGTTAGTGGAGAAAAGCGGCGCGCCGGCGGGCGACAAGTTTTTCGTCTTCTACAACCCGCCTTATGTAAATCGCCAATTGGGAATTCGGCGTAGTTACTTACACGAAGCGCGGCGAATTGCCGAGGAATCGATCGAACGCGGCCAGCAGACTTTGGTGTTTTGCAATAACCGTCTCGCCACCGAAATCCTGGTGAAGTATCTGAAGGACTCTCGTGAGCGCGGACAAGTGCCCGCCGAGGCCGTCCGTGGCTATCGCGGCGGCTACTTACCTCGCGAACGGCGTGAAATCGAGCGCAAGCTCCGCGACGGTTCCATCAAATGCGTGGTGGCCACCAATGCCCTTGAACTCGGCATCGACTTAGGCGCGCTCGATACCGTCATCCTGGCCGGCTACCCCGGCACCATTGCCGCTACCTGGCAACGCGGGGGACGCGCTGGACGCCGTCAACGGCCGTCACTCGCGATCATGGTGGCCTCGTCCGCCCCGCTCGATCAATACATGATTGAGCATCCGGATTACTTCTTTGGCCGGCCCCCCGAAAGTGCCCACATCAATGCCAATAACCTCGAGATCTTACTCGGCCATTTGAAGTGCGCCGCCTTTGAGTTACCCCTGCGTGAGGGCGAGAAAATGGGTCCCCACGATCCGCGCGAGATGTGCGAATTCCTGGTCGACGCCGGCTTCCTGCACCACTCGGCCAACGCCTGGCATTGGACCTCCGACAGTTACCCAGCCGATGCCATTTCTCTGCGCGCCGTCAGCAGCGATAACTTTATCGTGATCGACACTACCGCCGAGAATAAAGTCATCGCCGAGGTCTCGTTTCCCACGGCCTTAGTTACCTTGCATGAGAAGGCGATCTACTTACACGAGGCGAAGATGTTTCAGGTGGAGAAGTTCGACTACGACGCGCGAAAGGCTTACGTGCGTCGCGTGGATTGCGACTATTACACCGACGCCATCGATCATACGCAAGTGAAGGCGCTGGAAGAGTTCGATAGCGTACCACTGGGGGACGCTCGGGGCGTGTGGGGCGATGTCCGCGTCAACCAGCAGATCGTGGGTTTTAAGAAAATAAAGTTCTACACCAACGAAAACATTGGCTCCGGGCACTTATCGATTCCGGAGCAGGAGATGCACACCACGGCGTTCTGGCTTCACTTCCCAGCCGCCTTTCTGGCTCATCTGCGAATGTACACACCCACCGAACGCCAAGCCGGCATCATTGGCTTGGCCAACGCCATGCGGACCGTCGGCAGCCTTTTGCTGATGTGCGACCCGCGCGACCTGGGCGTGGCCGTTACCGAAGACACCGTGCCCACGCCCCAGGGCTTCGAACCCAACGTCTTTCTCTATGACGCTTATCCGGGCGGCATTGGCCAAAGTCAGCCCCTGTTCAGCATGCGCGACCGGCTGATGGCGTCGAGTGGAGTTCTGCTGCGCGAATGCCCCTGTGAGTCCGGCTGCCCGAGTTGCGTGGGTCCGCTGGGCGAAGTGGGCGAGCGCGGCAAAGAAGTCGCCCTGCGCCTTCTGGAGCTGTTATCCGCTACCCAGTTGATTGAGTAAAGACAAGGCCGTGTTCAGCCGATCTTGCCCCTAAGGGAGGGGCGTCTCTCAACGCCGCCACCCATACGAGCAGTACTAAGGCTTCACACCCATGCACCCATGGCCGAACCCTGCCGAAGTACGCTAGAAGGCGGACGATCAGTGATTCAGCGCTACGGCTATATCTTATTCATTTTTATGATGTTAGGCATTCAATTGGCGACAGCGCAGGAGCCAGTGGGTCAGATTCGCATCGGCACCAGCACCCCCAATGTGGTTTTTCAGGTGGATGGCGTGGCCTATCAGTCCACGCAAACGTTCTTTTGGAGCCGTGGCTCGAAGCATATCGTTAGTCTGGTGGCCCTCCAGGATTCCCGTTCGTCGGGCTCGCGATACATTTTTACCGGCTGGACGCTCACCGACGGCACCACTTTTGGCCAATCTTCCACGATCACGGTGACGGCCGACCCTTCGATTACTTCGTTGACCGCGAGCGTGACGCTGGAGCATACCATCCTGCTCTACTTTTACGATTGCCCCAACCCGCTCATCCGCTGCCCGGGAAGCAATGGCCAGGTAACAGTCAACGGCACAATTTACTACGGCGGCACTCAGCTGTGGATCACGGCGGGGTCGAACGTCACCATCACGGCCGAACCCTATGCCGGCTTTGTCTTCGGCGGTTGGAGCCAAGCGTTTGGCATCGATGCGGATCGTCGGCCACTTCAGACTTTTCTGCACGACCGCCCGCGCAATGTCTTTGCCCGCTTCGACGGAGCCAAGCCAGTACACCTCGAAACTGTACCTCCCGATCTGACGATTCTGGTGGATCGGACCCCAATCAAGACTCCCGCCGATGTCGACTGGGCCTTTGGCGCGCCCAAGTTGCTAGCGGCCTTGAGCCCCCAACGCGATGCCTTCGGGGCTTTGTTCGTCCTCGATGGATTCGATGGCCTACCTAAGGGTCAGAACGTGGTTTACACGCCAGCCGTGGGCGCGAACAATGCGGTTACCGTGACGGCTCGCTTCATCCGGGGAGCCGCCTTCAACGTCTCTACCAGCCCTGTGGGCCTAAAAGTAAAGGTGCAGGGATCCGACAATCCGGTGGGCTACAACTTCTACGCCGGCGTGGACCGCAAGGTGGAAGTGGAGGCTCCGCTCGAAACCACCGATGCCAATGGCCGCAAATATGTCTTTGATAGCTGGAATAACGCCGGTACCGCGGCGCAGACGATCACCGTGCCGGAGAAAGGCATCAACCTGATCGCCACCTATCGCAAACTGCCGCGCATCATCGTGGATACCCGTCCGTCGGGCTATCGGCTGCAGGTGGACGGCGCGATGTGCCTGACCCCCTGTGTCTTGGACCGTCCCAGTGCCGCTACCGCGCGCATCACCGCGCCGGCGATTGCTCCGCTCAACAGTGAAGTGAGCCGGATGGAATTTACTGGTTGGCAGGATGCCGGTGCCGTTAACGAGCGATCCGTCACTTTTGATGCCGATGCCAAGAGCCTCGTCGCCAACTATGAGTCGGCCCATAAGATCTTCGTCAGCGCCAACCCGGAGAACGCCGCGCGCTTCAGCTTCAGCCCGCCCAGCCCGGACGGTTTCTATCGCTTCGGAACCAATGTCACGATGAGCGTCGAACCCCAGCGGGGCTTCCGCTTCCGCCGTTGGGACGGCGATCTGGCTGGTACGTTCGCCAATACTGTCTTGTCAGTCACCGGCCCTCGGCAGGCGACGGCCAACTTCGACATTGTCCCCTTCACGGATCCGGCTGGGGTGCGCAACGCGGCCGGTGAGACCCCTGAGCCCGGCGTCGCGCCCGGCTCAGTGGCTGCCATCATCGGTTCCAATCTGGTCGATCGTACCGAGCAGGGCCCTGCGGGGCCGTTGGCCCAGACTCTCGCGGGCGCGGTGCTGCGTCTAGGAACCCGTCTGCTGCCACTTTTCTGGGTCTCGCCCGAACGCATCGACTTCGAAGTGCCCTCCGACCTCGATCCCGGCAGCTATCGCGTTACCATTCAGCGCACCGGCCAGCCCGAAGTCACCAGCGACATGCTCGTCGTGCGCAATGCGCCCGGCATTTTTACGCGCGACGACGGCCCAACCGGTCAAACGCCGATCGCCCTCGCGATCCGGACCAACAATACGCAGGTTACGGCCGAGTCACCAGCCGTCCCCGGCGAACAGCTAACTTTGCTCGCCACCGGCTCCGGCCGCTATGACTTGTCGGCCCCGGGAGGCTTCCCCCTGCCTGACTTCCTCACCTACCGGCTGCTGGACCCGGTGGAGATCCTGCTGGGCGACGTCTCCCTCAGCCCCAGCTTCGCCGGCGGCCGGGGAGGTCAGGTGGGTGTCAACGCCATTCGCTTCACCGTGCCGGCCAATGCGACTCCGGGCGCGACCCTCAACCTCCGCCTGCGCGTCGGCGACCGGCTAAGCAACACGGCCGCGCTTCCGATCCGGAAATAACTTAACCCAATTGAAACCCAAACCAGCGTGCGTTCTGGCACCATAAAGGAGTGCTAACCCGCCCCGCCATGACCGGGAAGATCTTCCTCAAGCTGATCGCCGCCGTCTTATGCCTGCTAATCGTCACCTTGGTCGCGGTGGATTTGATGGCCTCCAAGATCTTCGCCGACTCCTACCTGCAAACCCTCAGCCGCGAGTTAACGGGCAAGTGCCGCGTCCTCGCGCTGGCCGACATCACCTCCGCCAAGCTTCAAGCTTTTGCCAAAGCGGCGGATGGACGGCTCACAGTGGTCGCGCCAGATGGCCGCGTTCTCGCAGACTCCGATAATCCGGCGGAACGCATGGAGAATCATCGCAACCGTCCCGAGGTCATCGCCGCCTTACAGGGCCAGGTGGGCATCAGCCGTCGCGCCAGTCCCACGATGGGCACGCAGTTCCTCTACATCGCCGTGCCCTTCGAAGCCGGCGCGTTGAGGCTAGCGGTACCGCTGCGCAGCGTCGACGAACAAGTGAACGCCATACGCTTCCAGGTGCTGGGCGCGACGACCTTGGCCTTTCTGCCGGCCATCCTGATCTCCGCCTTTTTCGCCCGTTACTTTTCCGCGCGCCTGGGCTCGATCATTGAGTTCGCCCATCAGTTAGCCCAGGGTAACTTCTCGGCGCGGCTGTCCCGTTCCCATGCGTCCTCCCGGAACGAGTTTGGCGTCCTGGCCGCCCGGCTCAACGATACCGGCGAAAAACTCCAAGGGATGTTCGAACAGCTCCAGCAAGAACACGTCGAACTCGAGCGCCTGGAACGCATCCGCAAGGACTTTGTGATCAACGTTTCGCACGAGCTTCGCACGCCGCTCGCCTCCATCCAGGGCTACGCCGAAACCCTGCTCGACGGCGCCCTCGAAGATCCCCAGCACAACACCCGCTTTGTTCGCATCATCCATCAAAATGCCGAGCGGCTTACACGACTCACCGCCGACCTGCTGACGCTCTCTCGCGTGGAGCTAAAAAGTCAGCGCTTCAACTTTGCGTCTTATTATGTCAACGGCCTGCTCGATACGGCGCGGGAATCGATGCAGCCGATGGCTGATAAACAGTTCATCCACCTACAGATGGCCTACGCCACCGCCACCACCGAAGTCTTTTGCGACTCCGAGGCGATGCACCAGATTCTCACCAACCTCATCGACAACGCTCTCAAATACACGCCCTCCCACGGCACGATAACGATTGGTGCCCGAGCCGCCATGGGTGGCTCTCCGGAAGTCATCGAAGTCTTCGTCGCCGATACCGGCGTCGGAATTCCTGCGGAAGACCTTTCGCGCCTGTTCGAGAGATTTTACCGGGTGGACAAAGCCCGCTCCCGCGAGCTCGGCGGCACCGGACTCGGCTTGGCCATCGTCAAGCACCTCACTCTGGCGATGGGCGGCGAGGTGCGGGTGGAAAGCGCCCTCGAAAAGGGATCCACCTTCTGCTTTACCGTCCCGGTCCACGATTTGGGACTGTCACCCGAGGAAGCGATTCAACCATACTTAACCGCTTCTTAACGCATCTGTAATTCACACGCGCTATGGTGGAAAAGGATAACTTTATGAAAAAGATTGTGCTCATCGAAGACGACACTGATCTCTACGCCCTCCTCAAATACAACCTCGAAAAAGAGGGTTTCCTGATGGCGGGTTCGCAGACCGGTAAAGGGGCCATCGAGCTTTGCCGCCGCGAGCGCCCGGACCTCATCCTGCTTGACATCATGCTGCCCGATTCCGATGGGCTCGACATTTGTAAGGGCATCCGCGCCCATTCAGAACTCACCCACATCCCCGTCATCTTTCTCACCGCCCGCGCTACCGAAACTGACCGCATCGTGGGTCTGGAGTTAGGTGCCAACGACTACATCGTCAAACCTTTCTTTGTCCGCGAACTGATTGCCCGCATCAAGATTCAATTCCGCGGCCAAGGGGCTCCGCAACGAACCCTGCGCGCCGGCGGACTCGAAGTTGATCGCGAAAGCCTTCGCGTCAAGCTGAATGAAACAGCGATTCAACTAACTGCCACGGAATTCAAGTTACTCGAATTCCTGATGACCCGCCCCGGCATCGTCTTCAGCCGCGAGCAGTTACTCGATTCTGTGTGGGGCCACGACCGCGCCGTCACCGACCGCACCGTCGATGTCTACATCCTTCGGCTCCGCCAAAAAATCGAGGACGATCCCGCCGCCCCGCTCTTCATTCGCTCCGTGCGCGGCTTTGGTTATAGCTTCAACGAGAGCGTCCCGGTGCACACGCCGAACCAGACGCCCATTGGCATCACGGCCTAGCGGCGTTCATCCTGCTAAAATCAGAGGGTTCATCCGAACCTTAGTTGGGGTGTGTTTCGAGGGAGAACTTGCCAGCCAAACCGCTCATGATCGGCGGCACGACGTCGCACGCCGGCAAGAGCTGGATGACGACGGCGATCTGCCACCACCTACGCCAACGTGGCTTCCGTGTCGCGCCATTCAAGGCGCAGAATATGTCGAACAACTCTTACCCGTGCCCCGGTGGCGGCGAGATTGGTCGCGCTCAAGTCGCGCAAGCTGAGGCCTGCGGACTCGAGCCTCATCCGGACTTCAACCCCATTCTTCTGAAGCCCACCTCCGACATGGGCAGCCAAGTCGTCCTGCATGGCCACGTATGGCGGAACCTACGGGCGCGCGAATACTACACCCACTTCGACTATCTATTTGGCGAAGTGCTGGCCGCTTACGAGCGATTGGCCACGCGCTTCGACTATGTGGTGATCGAAGGCGCGGGTAGCGTCGCGGAGCTCAACCTCAAATCGCGCGATCTGGTCAATCTGAATTTGGCCCGGTCCGTGTCGGCCCCTGCTTTGCTGGTGTCGGACATCGATCGCGGCGGCGTCTTTGCGGCCATCATCGGCACCATTGACTTACTCGAGCCTGCAGAGCGGGCATTGGTTCGAGCCTTCGCCGTGAATCGCTTTCGCGGCGATCCTACCTTGTTTGAGGATGGCGTGCGCATCCTGGAGGCCAAGTCCGGCAAGCCCTGTTTAGGCGTCTTTCCTTACCTGCGCGAGTTCACCATTGATGAGGAAGATGGCGTGTCGGTGGAAGATCGTTCGTCAACCAGCAGTGACGTGGCCGTGATCAAACTCCCCCGCATCTCGAACGTCACCGACTTCCGCCTGCTGCCCGACGCGGCCTGGATCACGCGCCCAGTAGACCGGCAGTTTGCCACCATCTTCCTGCCCGGCACCAAGAGCACCTTGCCCGATCTGGCCTGGCTTCGTGCGCAAGGGCTGGATGCCTGGATTCTAAATCAACACGCCCGCGGCGCACAAATCATGGGCATCTGCGGCGGCTATCAGATGTTGGGCGAGCTGATTCTGGATCCGGCCCAAGCCGATTCGGAACTCGAGTCCGGCGTAGGCCTGGGGCTGCTGCCGGTAGAAACCATCATGGCTTCCGAAAAGACCACGCGCACGGTGCAGGCCACTACGCCGTCGGGCATCGCATTTGCGGCCTACGAAATTCACATGGGAGTAAGTGCCTCACCCTGCCCACCCTTTGCGTTGATCGATGGCCGCCCCGAAGGCGCGCGGCTGGGTAGCGTCGTGGGAACTTACTTACACGGCGCGCTTGAGGACCATCGCGTCCTGGGTGAGCTACTCGGCCGGCCCGTCAACCCGATGCCTTCGAAGGATGAAGCCTACGATGGCTTGGCGCGCTGGTTTGCCGCGAACGCCAACCTGAAGCTGTTCGAGGAGCAATTTCTGTGACCGCCAGCACGCAGTTACTCTGTGGCGCGGGGCTCGACTTAGCGCTCGGCGATCCGCCCTGGTTGCCGCATCCCGTGCGCGGCATCGGGTGGCTGATTGCGCAGCTCGAACCACTGTGTCGCCGCCTGCCTCTGTATCTGGGTGGCATGGTCCTGTGGCTCGTCGTCGTCAGTGCGTCCGCCGGTATCGTCTGGCTCACAGCGCCGTGGCTCGCCATTTTCTGGATCTGGACCTTACTCGCCGTCCGTGACTTAGACGTCCAGGCTATGCGGGTTATCGTCTCTCTACGGGCGGGAGATCTGGTAACCGCCCGCCAACGCCTTTCGATGATCGTGGGGCGTGATACGGCCGCCCTGGATGAGCCGGAGATCTTGCGAGCTACCGTAGAGACGGTTGCCGAAAGCCTCAGCGACGGCATTGTCGGGCCCTTGTTTTACTTAGCCTTGGGAGGTCCAGCCACCATGGCCGCGTTTAAGGCCGCCAGCACTCTCGACTCCATGTGCGGCTATCGCAACGAGCGCTATCGCGAGTTCGGCTGGGCCTCCGCCCGGTTGGACGATGTGGCTAATTTCGTACCCGCCCGCTTGAGCGTTCTGTTAGTGGCGGTGGCAGCTATGTTACTCGGCTATGATGCGTGGAGCGCATTGCGGTGCGCGCTCCGGGATGGCCGCTCCCAGCCCAGTCCGAACTCCGGATATCCCGAAGCCGCGGTGGCTGGCGCCCTGGGCGTGCGCCTCGGAGGGTTGAATTACTACCAAGGTGTGGCTTCCGCCAAAGCTACTCTCGGTGACACCCGCAGCCCCCTTTCTTTCGAGGTCTTCACCAGAACCCGTCACTTACTCTACGCCACATCGGCGCTGGCTGTGTTGATGGCCTGGAGCGTGGCACGATGACGATTACGCACGGCGGCAATGTCTTCGCGCTGGCCCAGGAATTACAATGCGATCCCAGCCAGATTCTGGATTTCTCAGCCTCCATCAATCCCTTGGGCATGGCCGTCGGCGTCAGAGAAGCCATCGTCAAGGCCATTGATCGCGTGGTGCACTATCCC
>JAYVRS010001047.1:0-3175 GCA_043776185.1 Bryobacteraceae bacterium
ATGAAGCTGACCAGCTTCCGCTTGAAGGACCAAGTACACGTCCAGGACTTAGACGGCGCGGGATTGATCACGAAGAGCATGGAAGATGCGCTCTCGCCGTTGCTGCAAGAGCGGCTGGCTCAGGTGCGCGCCTCTGAGTAAAGGAGCCGCTTAGTTTCTTCCACCGTTTTCTAGCCCACGGCGCCAGCCGTGGGGCACAAACGGCCTTAGAATGCGTCCCACAGCTTACGCTGTGGGCTAGAATAAGCGGCATTGGGCCAAGGCCCGCGCGTCGGTGACTGCGTGCGCGGCTAACTAACTTGGCTGCGCCGGCTGGTTTGCTGCCGTACTAACTCAACAGCAGTTCTAAATCCTCGCGTTTGATGTCGCGCAGGACGCTGGCGTCGGCGGTGATAATGGCGTCGGCGAGTTCGCGTTTGTCGCGCTGTAACTCGAGCACCTTCTCTTCCACGGTGTCGCGGGCGATCAACCGGTAGGCGAAGACGTGACGCTCTTGCCCGATGCGGTGGGTGCGGTCGATGGCTTGGGCCTCGACGGCGGGATTCCACCAGGGGTCCAGGAGAAAGACGTAATCAGCGGCGGTCAGGTTCAGCCCGACGCCACCGGCTTTTAAACTAATCAGAAATAGGCTGCAATCCGGGTCTTGCTCGAAGTGGTCGACATGCGCTTGCCGGTTACTCGTCTGGCCATCCAGATACTCGTAAATTACTTTCTTTTCGTCCAAGCGGCTGCGAAGAATCGCCAGTAAGCTGGTGAACTGCGAAAATACGAGCGCCTTGTGTCCTTCGGCGCGTAACTCTTCCAGCTTCGGAAGTAAGACGTCGAACTTAGCACTGGCTTCTTCGGCGCGCGCGGTATCGAGCAAGCCGGGGTGGCAAGCCGCTTGACGCAAACGTAACAAGGCTTCCAGCACGTGCATGCGGCTCTTGTTCATGCCGACGTCAGCAATCTTACCCAATAGGGCTTGCCGGTAGTGCGCGCGAAGCTCGTCGTAGAGTTTGCGTTGGGGTGCCTCCATTTCGCAATAGAGCGTCTGCTCAGTTTTGGGCGGAAGCTCCTTGGCTACTTGGCCCTTAGTGCGACGCAGGATGAAGGGGCGCAGGGCGCGCGCGAGTAACTCACGGGCTTCGGGCGTGGGCCAACGGCCGTTGCCACTCTTGTCGAAGCCTTTCAGCGTGCCCAGCATGCCGGGATTCAAGAATTCGAAAAGGCTCCAGAGTTCGCCCAAATGATTTTCGACGGGAGTGCCGGTCATAGCCAGGCGGCGGCGGCCGTTCAACAAGCGCGCGGCTTTGGCCGATTCGCTGGAAGCATTTTTGATGGCTTGCGCTTCGTCCAGAATGACGTAGTCGAACTCGAATTCGCGAAAGTCCGCGGCATCGCGGCGCAGGGTGCCGTAAGTGGCAATTACTAAGTGGTAGCCGGCAAAGGCGGTGGGGTCCTTGGCGCGGGTGGCGTGGCTATGGTCGAGCACTTTTAGGGCGGGCGTAAAGCGGGCGGCTTCGCGCATCCAGTTATCGACTAGCGAGCGAGGCATGACGGCCAGCGAGGGTCCGGCCCCGGCTTCGCGCCGGCTTTCGAGCAGAGCGAGCACTTGGGGCGTCTTGCCGACGCCCATGTCGTCGGCGAGGCAGCCGCCAAAACCGAACTCATCCAGAAACTTCATCCAGGCCAGGCCGTGGCGCTGGTAGTCGCGCAGGGTACCCGTAAATCCGGCCGGCTGATCTACCGGCTGGATACCATCGAAGGCGCGCAGGGATTGGCGGGCCTGGGCAAACATCTCGTCAACGTGTACGCCCTCTTTGCCGGCCAATAACAGATCGAGCAGGCCGGCTTGGTTGCGCTTGAAGCGAATGCTTGGGCCTTCGATGCGGCCCATGGACGTGAAAGCGCCGTAACGCTCCACCAGGTCAGTGGGCAGGACGCCGAATCCGCCGCCGGGCAGGTCGACTACAGCCTCCCCTTTGGCCAGCGCCTTCAGCAGAGCGGGCAGGCCGACGGCGACGCCGTCGTAATTGACGGAGATCTCCAGGTCGAACCAGTCGATGCCGGAGGTGACGGCGAGATCGAATTTGGTGGGCTGGCGAAACTCTTCGCCGTCCACCTCCAGGGCCCAACCGGCCCGGGCCAGTTCGCGCACCACGCGGCTCAGGCTTTTGGTGGAGACCTCCCAGGTGTGGTCACCGGAATATATGCGGTCCTGGAAAAAGTTGAGCCCGCGCAGCTTCAGGTTCGCGTCACGCTCGGCCTCGGCATCGCGCCGGCGGATAAGGCGGCCTTTCGGGTCCACCAAGGTATCGGAGGCATGGCCCTCGGGAATCGAGACGGGTCCGTAGCCGAAGCGCAGCTTGCCTTGCGTGCGATCGGTCCGCCAGGTGTTGGTGCTGCGGAGGCGCAAATGAAAGGTGGGTGGCTCGCTGATCTCGGTGAAGACGAGTTCGGCGGGCCACTCCACGGGCAGGGGACGCTCGCTCGAGATCACTTCGGCGGCGAATTCGGCGGCCTGGGAAGCGGGGATCAAGAGCTGCCCCTTTTCGCCGCGCAGACTGGCCAACCATCCGAACTGCCCGCGATGATCGAGGCGCGCCAGCACATCGCCAGTAATGAGGTAGCCCTCGGCGAACAGGATGTGCGGGTGCGAGACGGTCATCGATTCCAGTTGACGTTCGAGTTGGCCATCCAGCCGCCAGGAATCGAGTTCCGGAGCCTCGCTGATGCGGGGCACAAAGCGCCACTCTTCACCCGGATCCCAGCGCAGGGCTTGCCAGTCGTCCACGCGCGTCGCGGTCGCGTCGCGCACAAAGAGCCGGCCGGTGGCGCAGAGCCGGGGCAGGTAGACGTTCGAGAGGGGCGCCTTCAAATGGAAGCGGGTAGGCAGCACGGCGCCCGCCCGGTCCTTGGGGTCGGGCACGCCGACTAAGGCGAGCAGCAGGTCGCGCTGGGCGGTGTCGGGCCAATCGGCGACTTCAGACAAAGTCAGGCGTTGCACACGGGGCAGGCTGAGGGCGAAAGCGCCGGGGGTGCGCAGCGGATCGCGCACATTGATTTCGACGGCAATGCCGGGGGATTGGCGGCTGATGGCGATGTCGATGACGTAGAAGACCTCTCGTCCTGGTGGCCAGCGGGGCTCAGCCGCGTCGGGCTCAGCCGCGGTTGGCGTGGTATGGGACTTGGC
>JAYVRS010001048.1:0-3170 GCA_043776185.1 Bryobacteraceae bacterium
CTCCGCGCGATTGAGCACTTACGATCTCGCTTTTCGCATGCAGACCGAAGCTCCGGCCATCTTTGATCTGGCGAACGAGCCCGCGGCGATGCAGGCGAGCTACGGCATCGGTTCGGCGATCACCGATGACTTTGGACGGCGCTGTTTGATGGCCCGCCGGTTGGTGGAAAAAGGCGTACGCTGCGTCACGATTGTGTCAGGCGGGCCGGCGATTTCGCAGTGGGACGCGCATGACGACATTGAGGAAAATCATCTGCGCATGGCGGCCCGCGTTGACCAGCCGATCGCCGCGCTGCTGAAGGACTTGAAACAACGTGGTTTGCTCGAAAGCACGCTGGTGGTGTGGGGTGGCGAGTTCGGCCGCACGCCCGAAGCCCAAGGTGGCAAGGGTCGCGACCATAACAACACCGGCTTCACCATGTGGATGGCCGGAGGCGGCATCAAGGGCGGCGTAGTAGAGGGCGCAACCGACGACTTCGGCCTTTACGCCACCGAGAACCCGCACCACTTACGCGACATCCACACCACGATTCTGCATCAGTTGGGCTTAGAACAGGACTCGCTGAACTATCTGCACCAGGGCCGTCGCGAGCGGCTAACCGAAATCCAAGGCGAGGTGATTCGGGGCATTGTCAAATCCTGAGTAGCCAATTCCCAAATCGCCCCCCGGCCACGGCCAGTAAGCTTCACCCGCTTAGCCGCCTTCAACTCCGTCAACGCCTTCTTGATTCAGTTGCGAACCGGCGGCCGGCAGATATCCTGCTCGGAATTGGCTCGAAAATGCGGTGGGGTCCGGGGTCACCGCATCTCATTTTCGATAAGTGATTACTTCTGTTCGCGTTAGCGATATGTCAGGGATGCCGGGGGATGCCGCGACTTCCCCGAAAACGACACCCGCAGATTTTACTTCTGACTTGTGGCGACCAGACTCTCCATCCGGCAGTATCCCTCAAAACTCTTTGGCAAAACTATCCATTTCGAAGGTCGGAGTTCGAGGCCTAGTGCTTCCAAGGCTGCTCGGAAAAGGTTGAGGTCCCGGTAAGTTTAATGGCGCTGGATCAGGCAGATTGGGGTGAACACTGTCCTTGTATGACGCGCAACTCTCGCGCACAGAGGGCATCGAACAGGCCAACCGAAGCATTTCGAAAACATTTGACAACCTTTCGTTAAATGAGCCATGAGCCTCGCCGGACAGTTGATCCTCAAATTGAGTGATCAGGCCGGATCGTCCGCTCGCCATTGATAGCTTGGCAAGCGCACCGGAAATCCCGTAAGGGTCGAATCCCGCGCCGATGCTGAGGAGTACGCCCCACAGGTCGGCATCATACTCCGGACGCGAATCAAATGCCAGCCCGCCGCCACGCTGCTGGTAGATGTGACCCAGTTCGTGGCCAATAACGGCGGCCAATTCACTGGGGGAGTCGCTAATCAATTGTGACAACCCAAGTTCGATCGCGATGCTCTCGCCCTGGCTGGCATAAGCGTTGATGTTGCGGTTCCGAAGGATCTGGAGATTTGGTGCTCGATCACGTCCTGGAAATTCAGGGATCGTCGCTGCGACGGCCCAAAGCCGATTGAACGTGGAGAGTGTTCGCTCCTCGTGGGCAATGGGCCAAAGGGGCGCCGCAGGGGGCGCGAGGCTCCAGTAGCCGCTTCCATCAATGGAATGATGTTCCACAACGAAAACCGCTGGCGGAACTGACCTGCCCACAATTAAGACTGATCCGGTGAAGCCAGCGGCCAACGCCGGCATGAGGACTCGGGGACGAAAACAGGTGCGCTGCATCGGACGCACGATTACTTCGGCGGAGCGCAACTGAATTCCATTTGTATCTGCCGCTGCTACGGTAAGCGTGACCATTTGTTCCCGCGGATTGCAGACACAAAACTCTTGGTTCTCGGAAGCTGGAGCGTGGTAGCGGAAAGAAGGTAACCCGCCCGCGTAGACAGTGGAGTTGACAACCTTTCCTCCCGCAGATTGTTGAAGCGTTACGGTCAGTGTAACCGGCACGGTGGAGTACATCATGAGCCACCCAGAATTGGTGCGCGAGGATCGTGTAGCCGTGAAGGTACGCCGTCCGCTCACAGGGACTTCAAACACACCTTCCGTGGTCAAGCCTCCACCCAAGTCTACCGGCCAGGGTTGGCCGTCATTTCCGAAGAAAAAGACCGCTATCCGAGCGCTTGATCGCGGGTTCGGATTGTGAAACGTCAGTATCGATGATGTTGCAACGGCCCCGGTGGCACTAACGGTGAGCGTCGGAACGTAGAGGAGTGATTCAGTTCCAGCCGGATCGAACTGACCGAGCAGATTCGAAACGGTGATTAGGGCAAACGATGCAATTTGATGAAGGCGCATAGACGAACTTTCTAGAAGGCCTCTCTGGAAAGGGCTCCTACCTACTAAGTGGATTTCGTTGGCGAAAATTCTCACAAATATTTCAACATTTATTGGAAATGTTGAATATTGAAACACTTTTCAAGGGGAAAGGAGAATTCGGAGTCAAACTCTTGGGTTTGTCAAAAGAAAGGGGGGTTAAGGACGGGTTAAGGGTAGGTTAAGGGGGACAGTCTGCTATGAGCCCTCTGCACCTTCGAAAGCGGTCTTGATTTACCCGCTGATGAGGGTATCTGATGGTCTACATTAGAGGAGTTATGCTACATCCGAGCTTGGCGAGGCTTAGCCACTGTGGAGAACTTATGCAATATAATGCCGACGTGGTTCATCCAAAAGCCAAAAGCGCGGGCGCGGTGCAGTGGGCTCATAGCAGTCTGTCCCGAATCCTTTAGCAGTCTGTCCCGAATCCTTCGAATCCTTTATTTCGCAATGGGACGCGCATGACGATATTGAAGAGAGTCATCTGCGCATGGCGGCCCGGGTTGACCAGCCGATCGCCGCGCTGCTGAAGGATTTGAAACAACGCGGCTTGCTGGAGAGCACGCTGGTGGTGTGGGGCGGCGAGTTTGGCCGTACGCCCGAAGCCCAAGGCGGAAAAGGTCGCGATCATAACAATACCGGCTTCACGATGTGGATGGCTGGAGGGGGCATCAAGGGCGGCGTAGTGGAGGGCACCACTGACGACTTCGGCCTTTATGCCACTGAAAATCCGCACCACTTACGCGACATCCACACCACGATTCTGCATCAGTTGGGCTTGGAGCAGGACTCG
>JAYVRS010001049.1:0-10828 GCA_043776185.1 Bryobacteraceae bacterium
CACAACCGCACCAAGGGCTTACAGAGCCTCCTACGAGGCCGTTTAACCGCGGGATTATGCCACTTTTGGCCCGTGGGTATTTTTTCACAGTCCCGTCAGCCGGGGGATTGTTTTCCGGGGCCACCGCATCATTTTTGGGGGCCCGAAAGACGGTGTTCATCTTAACTTGCGCCGGGCCAAACAATTGCCTCAGCCCTCCCGGCGCCTTAATCGTCAGCGACTCATGGGGCCGCGTAACATTCAGTTAGGGCTAAGAATTCAGTTCTAGTACCGACTTCAGCCGGAACGCGAATGGAGGAATATATCTTCTCTCTGTCCCTCATTGACACTACCCTCAGCTAGCCCCCGGCGTCAGCCGGAGGATTATTTTCCGGGGTTACCGTATTCGTTTCGATGTTTGACCAGCAGCCCGCTGGGCCCCACCGCATCATTTTTGGGGGCCCGGAAGACGGTGTTCATCTTAACTTGCGCCGGGCCAAACAATTGCCTCAGCCCTCCCGGCGCCTGAATCGTCAGCCACTCAATCCGCGTGCCCACCGCCAACACCACCCGTGGATCGGACGCGGCTAAGTAACTGGAGTCGGTGCGGGCATATCTTACCTGTCGAGGCAAGCCGGGCGATTTCAGTTCTACGCGGGAACCTACGGGCGCCGACACCGCCAACCAGTTTTTAGGTGGCGCGGTATTATTCAGCAGACGCGCTTGGCCGTTGTTGACGTTAATCACGATGTCGGTATCGCCATCGTTGTCGATATCGCCGAAGGCCGCCGCGCGGTGAATGGCCAGCCTCTCCAAGGCCGGGGCCAAAACGCGCTCAAAGCGCCCATTCGATTGCCGCAGGAGTAAGTTCCGTTCATCAAAGGGCTGCGCGTGCTGACCCTCCCGGCGAGTGACTGCGCCATTGGCGAGAAAGAGATCCAGATAACCATCGCGATCGATATCCAGCCAGCCCGCGCCGAAGCCGGTAAATGAGTAAGTCAGGGTATGAATGCCGGTCCGCGCCGAGACATCGGTAAAGTCCCCTTGGCCGGAGTTGGCGAAAAGCGTGGCGCCCTCGCGCATCAGGTTCAACACCAGCAGATCTTCGTCGCCGTCATGGTCGTAATCGCCCAAGGCGACCCCCATGCCGGCTTTGGCGACGCCGTTTTCCCCATAAGCGAGGCCGTGTTGCAGCGCCTGCTCGACGAAGGTCCCGTTCTTTTGATTGATCCAGAGATGATTGGCCGACGAATCATTAGCGACGAATAAATCGAGATAGCCGTCCGCATTGGCATCGAAGGCGACGACACCCAAGGCCGGGCCCGCCGCTTGGTCGAAACCGGACTTGGCAGTAACATCGGTGAAGCGGCCATGATCGTTATGGAATAAGTGCGAAGGGATGGCGCGATACGTGCGAGGGGTGCAGTAATCCAGCTGGCCGGTGGGCGATTGACAGCGTTTGTTCGTCGCGAATTGATAGTCAACGTAATTGAGAATCACTAAGTCAGGCCAACCATCATGGTCGTAATCGAAAAACGACGCGCTGGTGGACCACAACCCAAGCAGAGCGATGCCCGGCGACTGCGCCGTCACATCGGAGAAAGTGGCGTTGCCGTTACTCCGATAGAGCCGATTGCCGCCAAACCCCGTAATCAGCAAATCGACGTGGCCGTCGCGGTCGAAGTCACCGGTGGCCACCCCCATCCCATAGTTGGAGTGTTCCAGACCGGCCGCGGTAGTTACGTCAATAAACTGCCCGTGGTCATTGCGCAGTAGTCGGTTAGAGCCCGCCTCGGGATGGCCCTGCAGCAGAAAAATATCGAGATCGCCGTCGTCGTCATAGTCGATCAGCGCCACGCCCGAGCCCATAATCTCGGGCAGATAAAAGTTACCTTTGGCGCCGGAGGAATGGGTGAACGGGAGCAGAGCTTCCGTGAGCCACGGGAGCCCAAGTGCCGGGCCGGTAGCCTCACGAGACCGGCAGGCCGTAAGTGCGATGACCGCGAAAGCAAGAAGAGCGCGAAGCACGGATACCTTTATAGCAAACGCCCCGCCGAGCCAGGGCCAAGGGCCAAAGCCAAGCGGGGCGATGCACGAACTACGACCGAGTTAGAAGCCCAGGCGTAAGCCGAGCCGGAAGGCCCGCTGCACCAGGCCATCGCGTCCGGTGTTGGCCACGCCGGTCACTTCGAAAACGCCCCCGGCGAAATTACCGTTGGCATCCGTGCGAAGCCCGGAGATGTTGCTGGAAGGGTTCGCCAGCTGCGGCGTGTTGCTGATGTTCATCGCCTCGGCGCGGAACTGCAGGCTCACCCGATCGTTGAACTTGTGTTGGCGGAAAAGGCCAATATCCAGGTTCGCGATGCCGGGTCCGCGTAAGTTATTGATGCCGCCGGTGCCAAAGCGCACCCCCGTGGCACCCGAGACGGGCCCAAAGGTCCGCGGGTCATAGAAGGCTTGGCCGCGGCCATAGTTGCCAAGTTGGATCGGCGTGCCGAGCACGTCAGCCGTCTGCGTGCTGCCCGGCAGATTAAGCGAAGCGCCATCCGAATTCGCCGTGAAGGGCGAACCGGAATACTTCGAGAACAGCCCGTTCACTTGCCAGCCGCCCAGCAGCCAGCTAGCCGGACCGCTAGTGGCAAACTTCTTGCCCTTACCGAACGGCATTTCGTAAACGAAAGTGGCATTGAAGTTATGCGGACGGTCGAACGGCATCACCGTGCGATTACGATCGATGTAAGCGCGGGCCATGATGGCCGGGCCGCCGTCGTTGCCCGCGTTGCAGCAGAAGCCGATCGCCTTCGACCAGGTGTAACCAAAGTTCACCTGGAAGCCGTTGGAGAAACGGCGCGTCAACTGCGTTTGCAGCGAATCGTAGTTAGTGTGGCCCAGTGACTCCACCAACGCCGTCTGGACGTTGCGGCCCACCGTGTTGAAGAAGGGCTTGCCGCGCGAACCCGCGCCTATCACTTGACCCGCATTCAGGTCCATGTAGTTCGTGGTGCGGATGTTGCGGTTGGCGACATAGCCGGCCTGCAGGGTGAAACCTTTGGCTAACTGCCGTTGAATGGTGAGATTCCAGCTGGCAATGTAGGCCCGTTTGAAACTATCACCGGTGGAGGTAAGCGCGTAGTTGTTCGGGATGTCGATGATGCCGTTGCCGAGGTTGGGCACCACCGCCAGCGGAATTCCCTGCTCTAACTTGCTAACCGGCAGAAACGTATCGGTGGTGTCACCGTTCAGAATCAGCAGCATGGGGAAGTTAGTGCGCAGGGCGCGGATCAAATTAAGCGGATCCCAGTTGATGCCGAAGCCGGTGCGGATCACCGTCTTTTCATTCGGGCGATAAGCAATACCGAGGCTGGGCGAGAACAGCAGATTGGAATTCTTGGTGCCGCAATCGCTAGGGACCACGCCGACGCCGCAAACTAACATCTTGTTATTGATGAAGTCGTAACGTTCCATGCCGCGGTTCACCCGGCGGGGCATCGGGATGTTGGCGTAACGCAAGCCATAATTCAACGTCAGCTTCTGCGATACCTGCCAGGTATCCTGCACAAAAGCCGTGTAGAACTTAGTCCGCGTTCCGTAGACATCGTCCACCTGGTAGGTGGTGCCGTAGTTCGAAGGCGTTCCCAGCAGGAAGGACGCGTAGCTGTTATAGGGCGAGGCGGCGGCCCCGCCGCGAGTCTGGGTGGGGCCACCCCGGAAGGTGAAGCCGCCTTGCGCGCCATGGTTCTGGCCGGCGAATTCGGCTTGTTGGTGATTCAAATCCTGTTTGTAGTAATCGATACCATAACGGATTTGATGACGACCCTTAGTCCAGTTGAAATTCAGCACGTATTGATATTGGGGATCTTTGCGTTCATAAGGCATAAAAGAGTCCTGCAAACCAAGCGTATTGAAGCCGTCGATCTGGAAACGCGGCCAGCCGCCTTCAAAGCGGCGCTTGCCGTTGGTGCCCGGTATCTTCAGGACATCCAGACCGATGTTCTTATCTAGACTGTCCTGCTCCACCTTGGTGCCGTACTTGGTGTAACCAAAATTGGCGTCCAGAATCAAATTCGATTTGAGGACATAGGTGGTGGAGATACTGGTGGATTGGGTCGTGCCGTTAGCAACGCCCGTGTTACCACCGCTGCTCGAAATGCCCGCGCCGCCTAGCTCACCCAGCACGCCCGGGTTGCTCATATTATATTTCAAGACCGAGTAGCGCCCGTAGGCCGTCCACTTGTCATTGATGTTGTAATTGAATTTCGAATCCACCGTGTGGCGGTCAAAGAGGAAGCCACCGACGGCGAAGAAATTATTATCGCGGAAGCCATCCGGAATCGCCGGGATTTTCGCCTGGATCAGATTGACGATAGGCGAAATGCGATTCGACGGGATGATGTTACCCGGGAACGGCGTGCGGTCGGCTCCGGCGGTGGCCCCGGATTGTACCCCGGTGGCCGGATCGAAGATCACGCCGCGCGCGCCATAAATGGAAGCGCCATCGGCGAAGTTACCGGCGCGCATCCCCGCCGTGGGTAGCGTTCCCGTGTTGTTTGCAAACTCCCGGCGAGTGGAAGCCTCATAGGCTAAAAAGTAAAACAGCTTATTCTTCTTGATGGGGCCGCCAATGGTGCCGCCTTCCTGATTGAAGATGTATTTGGGATTGCGCTGATTCTGCTGATTCAGCAGAGCAAAAGTAAATGGCTTGGCAATCAACTTATTGTCCACGTGATACCAGAAGCCGGCGCCATGCAGGTCATTGGTGCCGCTTTTGATTTGCACGTTGACCGCCGCGCCGCCAGCCAATCCTTGTTCAGCGGAAAAGCTATTCGTTACCACGTTCACCGTCTCAATGGCTTCGAGTGACGGGACGTAAGCGGTGATATGGGGCAACCAAGTCTGCTGGCTGGAAGCACCGTCGATCCGCACGTTGACCCCAGAATTCGAGGTGCCATTCACGTTCGACACCAGCGCCCGGGAAGGGTTCGTCGGAACCGAGTGGCCGTTGGCGGGCGGGCTGAACCCGGGGATCGTCACCAGCGCGTTCTGATAGTTGCGTCCGACCGGAATCGGCAGGTTCGTCAGATCGCGCGACTGCATTTCGGAACGCACATTCGCGCTATCCGTCTGCAGCGAGGCCGCCGTGGCTTCCACCGCCACGGACTCGCTCACCGCGCCCACTTGTAGGGCCATGTCCACGCGCGTCGTGTTGTTGGAGGTCACCGTCACCGCCTGGTCAGCGCCAGTGCGGAAACCCTCTTTCGTAATCTTCACTTCATAATTGCCGGGTTGAACGGCCGCGAAAGTGTACCCGCCAGCGCCATTGCTGGTGGTCTGGCGTTGCACGCCCGTTTGCTTGTTCGTAGCGGTGACAGCGGCGGCCGGCACGGCGGAGCCGCTCTGGTCATTCACTGTTCCCACGATAGATCCATACAGAACCTGTGCCGACGCCGAACTGGCGAACAAAGCACAGACTAAGGCCGTCATTAAGCCTACACGAAACATGCGTGTCATTATATTTGTCGCAACCTTTCCCACAGTCCAGTAGGTTCGAGGAACCATACTGGGCGAGCCGACAACCGGCCTCAATCTTCGATCATTCTGTCGTGTGTTTACTGGCTTGTCAATGAATAGTCATTCTTATTTCACGATTGCGTCGCGTTATGAATTTCCATAGCCGAAATCTATGAAAAACGGGTTTCTCGAGACCGCTTTCCGAAGGTTCAGCCCATTTTTGCAGTAAGATACGGAGAATGCCGGGAGCCCCCAACTTGCGCAAAGTTACGTTATCTTCATGCCTAACGTGCTCCGCCCCCGCCCTTCTGCTCCTGGCCGCCTGCCAACTCCAGCGCCCTCTGCCAGACTTACCCACCGTGGATCTCGCCGGCGCGCAGACTGCCGTGCGCCAAGTAATCGATCCCGCGCTCGCCGCCGCCCGCGGCCATCCCCACGACGCCGCCCTCGTCGCCCGGCTCGGCATGGCGCTTCACGCGCACCAACAACTCGCCGCCGCCGCCCAAGCCTACGAACGCGCCGCCGGCCTCGACCCCACCCGGCCGGACTACGTCGATTACTGGGGCACCACCCTCGCCGCCAACGGCCGGTACGCCGAGGCGATCCCGCCGCTGCGCGCCTCGCTCAAACTCCGTGAGTCGCCTCCCGTCCGCTTGCGCCTAGCGGACGCCCTCTACGCCGCCGGGCAAACCGCTGACGCTCGCCACGAATACGAAACCCTTCTCGCCGCCAACCCTACCCTCGCCGCCGCCCACTATGGACTCGGCCGCTGCCTCACCGGCCCCGCCGCCCAGGCCGCCTTCCAACGCGCCATTGAGCTTTTCCCCCCTTACGGCGCTGCCCGATTCGCTCTCGCCGCCATCTACCGCCAACAGGGCCAACCCGCCCAAGCCGAAGCCGCCTTGCGGAACTACGAACGTGACAAGCTATTCGCTCCGCCCCTCGAAGACGCCGCCATGGCTGCCGTCCAAGCCCTCGACGCCAGCGCCACCGGACTCCTGCGCGCCTCCCTCTCGCTCGACCGTCAAGGTCAGCTCCCGCAGGCCGCCGTCCTTCAAGAACAGGCCCTGGCCGCTGAACCCAAGCTCACCCTCGCCTGGGTGAATCTCATCTCCCTCTACGCCCGCCTCGGCCAACCTCAGAAGGCCGAGGCCGCCTACCGCGAAGCCATCAAGCTCGAACCTCGCAACGCCGAAGCCCACTACAACTTCGGCGTGCTCACCGCGCAAGCCGAGCGCTACGCCGATGCTCAGCAAGCCTTCACCGCCGCCATCGCCGCCGACCCCCACCATGCCGAAGCCTTGGATAGCTTGGGTGCGTTGGTCGAAGTCACCGGCGCCCTCGATCGCGCCGCCGCGCTCTACCGCCGCGCCATCGCCGCCCGGCCCGGCCTCCGTCTGGCCCACTACCACCTCGGCCGCATCCTGGCCAATCAGCGCCGTTTCCCGGAGGCGATCGGCGAATTCGAGAAGTCTATCGAACCTGTCGACGACCAATCCCCCGGCTTCCTCTACGCGCTCGGTGCCACCCACGCTCGCGCCGGGGCCACCGCCCGCGCCATCGAAATTCTGGAGCGCGCCCGTGCCGAAGCGACCCGCTGGCAACAAACTCCCATCGCCACCGCCATCGATCGAGACCTGGCCACCTTGCGCGCCCGGTAAGTGAAACACGACGATCCTGAATTTTCATCTGCCGCCGAATCAATGGCATCCCCTCGAGGCACCTCCAATTTGCTTGACAAGGCCGCTAAGCTCGGATCATGACCAGCCTCCCGGCATTCCCGAACAGCCTCGGCCGTAAAAGCCCACTAAGTCACTCGAGTATCAATGGAATGAACGACTCCCGGGTTCGTTTCGTCCGCTTGCTAAATTGCCATTTGCTAAATTGGAACAACCGATGAAACGCCTCACCCTCCTCTCATATCTTGCGATTCTAGCCATCGCCCAACCGAAGCTTTCGGCTCCCGCAGCCGCTTGGTGGTCGCATGTCCAGTTCCTCGCCGACGCCAAACAAGAGGGCCGTGCCTCTGGCTCCCCCGGCCACCGCCGCGCCGCCGATTACATCGCGGGCCAATTTCGCGCCGCTGGTTTGTCACCCTTAATGCCCGCCGGATACCTGCAACCCGTGGAGTTCCGCTCCCGCAAATTAGTCGAAGAGCAGTCCCAGGTCGAACTGCTTCGCCAAGGCCAAGCCACGCGTCTCGACTTTGGCGCCGACCTCATCATGGCCAAGGTCGGCACCTCCAGCGACACCGTCGAGGCCGAAATCGTCTTCGTGGGCTACGGCCTGCACCTACCGGAAATTGGGCACGACGACCTAGCCGGCGTCAACCTAAAGGGTAAGATCGCCTTCTACGTCTCGGGCGCACCCCGCCGCGTTCCCGGTGCCCTGGCCGCGCATGCGCAGGGCAGCGAGCGCTGGCAGTCCCTGCGCGAGGCCGGGGCCGTCGGCACCATCACCTTCGCCAATCCGCGCACCAGCGATGTGCCCTGGGCGCGGGCGGCGGAGATGCGCCGCTTGCCTTCGTTGCAGTTGACGGTACCGGAGTTACAGGAAGGGGTGGGCAATCGCGTCTCGCTCAGCCTCAGTCCGGCCGGGGCCGAAAAGTTACTGGCCGGTAGCGGCCATACGACCACCGAACTGCTCGCCAAAGTCGAAGCTGACCAGCCGCTATCCACCTTCACGCTGCCGGCGAGATTGCGCGCCAAGGCCGTCTTTGAAGAGACTCTGATCACCTCGCAAAACGTCGCCGGCTGGAAGCGCGGTGCTGATCCGAGGCTACGCGATGACTATGTCGTCCTATCGGCGCATCTGGATCATCTCGGCCAAGGCTTCCCCGGTGCCATGGACAATGCGTCCGGCGTGGCTTCGCTGATTGAGATCGCTAAGCAGCTGAAACGGAAGAAAACAAAACGAAGCGTAATTGTTTTGGCGGTCACCGGGGAAGAAAACGGCTTACTGGGGTCAAAGTACTTCGCCAACCGCCCGCCGCTGCCCAAGCAGAACCTGATTGCCGATTTCAATATGGATATGTTCTTGCCGTTGGTGCCGCTGAAAGCGATCATGGCCCTCGGCCTGGATGAGTCCGATCTGGGCGACCGCTTCCGGGCCGTCGCCACCGCCCGGGGCATCCCCGTGGTCGCCGATCGCGAGCCCCTGCGCCGCCGCTTCACCCGCAGCGACCAATACAGCTTCATCCGCAACGGTGTCCCGTCGTTAGCCTTCAAGTTCGACGCCGCCCCCGGCACACCCGAAGACCAAATCATGAAGGACTGGACGCGTGACCGCTACCACGGAATAAAAGACGACTTAGCCCAGCCGGTTGACCAGGAAGCGGCCGTGAAGTTTATCGGCATCTTACAAAGTGCCATCGAGGACACGGCCAATCAAAAGGATCGCCCCCGCTGGAAAGATAGTAGCTTCTTCAAACGCTTCGCCCAGTAGTTACTGCTTAACGGGCGGCCAAGTAAGTCCCAGAATTGCCGCCCAACGTCCAGCCACTTCGCGCATGTCCAGCGCCGGAGTAACTCCTTTGGCGATTCCGGGTCCCGACAGCAGATACGAAGCCCGATAGCGAGTGGGCCAATATCCGTGCCGGCCGGCCTCGCCGTGCGACGCGGAAATCACTTCGCCCTCGGCCTTGCCCCGTCCGAAGTAACATCCGGGCGCGGGCTCAAATGCCCGCAAAGCTTCCGGCATACCAGGAAGGAAACGCTCGATTTCGACGCGCGGAATTTCGCGCCCGATACAGCGATTCGCTCCGGCTCTGCTGAGAGCCGCAGCCACCTGGGCATTGAGCGTAGTGAGATAGCCACCCCGGCTCTCCGTGCCCGTCGTCGGCAGTTTTTCCGAGGCCAGCCAAGCCGCCAAGTTCAGTTCCGAGGGAGTGGCCTCGAAACCATGGTCGGCCACCACGGCCACCACCGTATTGGCGGGCAGGTGCGCGAGTATCTGGCCGAGTAACTCATCGGTATATTCGAGCGCCGCCAGCGCCTCTCGCGAAAATGGACCCATCTCATGGGCCACGGAGTCATGATCGACGAAGTGCAGCAAAGTAAGATCCGGTTGATAACGCCGTAAGATAAACATGGTGCCCAAAGCACGGGTGCGATCGTCCATCCATTGCGTCGCAAAGCTGGGATACTCGGCGGCGATCGCCGCCACTAAGCCGGGCGTGGCTTTCGCTTCAATGCTCTTCAAGTCCATCGCCCCGCCCGCGCGCCCCTCGAAGTACTCGGGTAAGTTATAGTCGATACCCTCGCCCACCATCGCTGGCGCCATCGCTGGCACCGTCACTGGCCAAGTAATTGCCGCGGTAGTGCGGCCCGCCTTCTTCGCCGCCTGCCACAGGGTAGTGGCCTTCAAATAGTAGGTATACCAGTAACGCTCAGAGCCAGTGGCCGTTTGAATATTGTTGTCTAGAATGCCGTGTTCCGCTGACGTCACTCCCGTAATTAAGGTGGTATGCGAAGGCCAAGTGTTAGTCGGCACCACCCCGGTCAAGCCGCCGGAAAAGCTACCATTGGCGATCAACTTACGCAGATGCGGAATGCGCAGTTTGAACGCATCGCGATCTTGTAGATAGCGGTGGTCCATCCCATCGATGGAGACAACGAGTAACTTACGCGGCTGAGCCGCCAGCGGAAGAGCCAACAGGGCGGTCAGGATCAGTGTAAGTCGCATACGTTCTAGGCCCGCGCGCCCACGGTTTGCCGGGCGTTGCGCGATCTCCAGGCCAGCAGCCGCCGCAGAGCCAGCGCGATGCCGGTATAAACCAACCCGGCCGCCCCGGCAGTTACCACCCCGGCGATGGTCTGTCCGGGTAAGCCATAGAACTCGCCGGTGTGGACGAATCGCAACCAGGTCCGCACGCGGCGGCCCAAGTTCATGTCGTCAAAGGTCTCCGAAGTAAGCACCGTTCCGGACGCCCGGTTCATGCTCAAAGTCGTCCGCTTCTGCGGTTGCCCGGCATAGCCTTCGTCAATCACGAAAGTTACCGGAGCACTGGCCGAAGCCGGCATCCGCAGAGTAATAGTCCGCCAGCCAGGCGTTTTCGCTGAGGCCTTCTGAAATAGCTCGTTTAGCCCGGTGACCTCAGGTACCTGTGTAAGTCCGCCCGACTTAGGAGGAGGCGTTGGGCGAGGTACTTCCGAACCAGTAAGTGTGTAGACTAAGTTTGAAGCCCAAGGATAAGATATTACCGTCCCACCGGCGACAATGAATACCAACGGGACGAAACACCAAACGCCGATCACGTTATGCCAGTTGAAGTCTCGCGCCTTCCCCGCCAGGCCGCCACGGAACCAGCTGATCGCCCGCACACTCGCCTTGCTCCACACCT
>JAYVRS010001050.1:0-10823 GCA_043776185.1 Bryobacteraceae bacterium
CTCGGTCTGCCTTCCCGTTTCGATCTTAAGTTCTCGAACCCCATCGACCTCGCCGCCGTGGCTCTCGAATTCCCGCAAACCCGTTTCGTCATCCCCCACTTCGGTGCCGGTTACTGGCGAGAGACCCTGATGGTGGCGCAACTCTGCCCCAACGTCTATCTCGATACCTCCTCCAGCAACAGCTGGATGAAGCTGCAAGCGCCCGCCGTCGGATTGACCACGGTCCTCAAAGAGACGCTCGCCGTCACCGGACCCCACCGGCTCCTGTTCGGCTCCGATTCCTCCTTCTTCCCACGCGGCTGGAACGCATCGGTCGCTGAAGCCCAAATCGGCGCGCTGCAGGAGTTGGGAGCCGACGCCACCCTCGCTCGGTGCCTTTTCGTGGAGAATCTCCACGAATTCCTATAAATCTTCGCATCTTTCGAAAAATATAGGAGAAGAATCGCTCGCAGGTCCCACTTAAGGGTAGGAACTACATGCGCTTCCCTTGGCTTAAGTTCGATCGAGGTCCCCTGGCCCACAAAGTTGTCAGTCCAAAGATGGACCGGAAGGCGCTGGCGTTGCGCCAAGAGGGCCTTCGCCACCTGATGCGGTTAGCGCTCGACACTGCCGCCGGACGCTCGCACCCCCATCATCAGGCATTGCGGGAACAGGTGGGTCGCGTCGCCCATCCGGAAGACCTACTCAGCAATTTTCCGGTGATCGAGCGAGACACCTATTTGCGCCAGCAACACCGCTACCTGAATCCAGCCTCCCCGGAGCCCGGTTTTCGGCGCTTCCACCACCCGCTGGCGCCCTCCGCCCGCACCGCCATTCTGATGGAAGGCTTCGTGGAAACCCAAAACGTGATGTGCTTCCCGCAAGGCTGGGACGCGGAGATGGCCCATCTGCGGCCGGACTGCCTCGTCGGCCCAGTCACCATGTTGCGCCGCATGGCCACCTGCGTGTTCAACCGCGGAGCTTACTTCCCCTCCGTCAGAAAGCCCATCATCGCCTTCACCGGCTTGCCTTTCGGCGATGCGGGCGTGCTGACCAATGCCGACCGGGACCAGTTCTGGAAAGCGTTTGGCGTGCCCGTCCACGAGTATTTTCTGGGTCACCGGCACGAAGTGCTGGCCCATGAGTGCGAAGTGCGCATGGGGCTACATCTCCACCACTCCCAAACGGTCTTGGAACTGATCGCCTCGCCGCAAACAGCCCATCTGCCGGAAATCGTCATCACCAGCCTGGCGAACACGCTGTTCCCCGCCTTGCGCCTGAGTTCCGGGCTCTCTGGCCTGCTCGTCGATGGTGCGCAATCGCCCTGTCCTTGTGGCTACACCGGGCCACGCCTGCTGGACGTCCGCACCCTAGCCGACATGGCGCCCAAGACCCGTACGCGGGTAGCCATGCCGGCCCGTAATCAGCTAACGCTCGCCTAGCGAGCTCCGTACGGTCGAGACATTAGTGCCGCGACCGCATGGGAAAGTTCTGATAGAAAGCCCGTAGAATCCCCTCCTGACGCTGGGGGCTAGCGGCGGCTAAGGGCTGCCTATACTAAGTGCATGGCGTTTCTCGAAGAATGCTTGGCCGTACTGACGCGGACTCCGGGGGTGCTGGACGCGCTTTTGCGCGATTTACCCGAGGCCTGGACGATGGCGACCGAGGGCGAGGGGACCTGGAGCCCCTACGTGGTGGTGGGCCATTTGATCCACGGCGAACGGGTAGACTGGGTGCCGCGGGTGGAGATCATCCTGCGGCATGGCCGGCGGCGGCCGTTCGATCCGTTCGATCGTGAATCGCCATCGAGTGGGCCGCTGCCCGCGCTGCTGGATGAGTTTCGCGCGTTGCGGCACGCGAATATCGAGCGCATACGGGAGCTCGATCTGCGGCCGGCGCAGTTGGACTTGTGGGGGGCCCATCCTGCCCTGGGCGAAGTGACGCTGCGGCAACTGCTGGCGACCTGGACGGCGCACGATCTTTCGCACATCGTCCAGATCAGCCGCGTGATGACTAAGCGCTACCGGCACGAGGTGGGCCCGTGGGCGGAGTATTTGTCGGTGATGAAGTAGCTTGCGGGCGCAGGGGTCTTTCACTACGTGAAACGGTGCGGTCCCACAGCTAACGCTGTGGGCTAGGTATTTCTCATCACGCGGTCAGGGCACTGGGTCGCCTGGCCGGCCGGCGCTTAGAACATTAGCTTCAACGACAGCTGGATGGTGCGCGCGTCGCGCGCCGAGGTGATGACGCCGAAGGAGCCCGATTGGTTCAAGCCGTTCGGTCCCGGTGAGAAGCCGGTGTTGGGCGCGCCCAGGTTCACGTGGTTCATGAAGTTGAACATCTCGGTGCGGAACTGCAAATTGAAGCGCTCAGTGAATTTGGTGTTCTTAATGAACGACAAATCCCAGTTGACGGTGCCGGGCGTGCGGACGTTGGGCAAGACGCGGCCCACGTTGCCGAAGGTGAAGGGCGCGGGGTTGACGAACTGCGTGGTATCGAACCAGCGCTGGGCGGTTGGGTTGTCGAGCGCGGCTGATTTACCGGTGGAGTCCGGGCGGGTGGCGCGCTGGTTATTGGCCCCGCCGATCAGCAGCGGAATACCGGTTTGCATGACGCCGATCGTGTTCACCTGCCAGCCGCCGATGAGCCTATTCCAAATCTGTTGGCCCTTGCCGAAGGGCAGCTCATAGACCAAACTGACGGTACCGCGCTTGGCGACATCGGAGGGGTCGACGCTGCGCTCGGCCGCGCGGTTGTATTTGCCATTCTGATAGCCGACCACGGAGGCTTGCTCGATCGGCCCGAAGTTCACCGGCGTGGCGATGGAGTCGCTAATTACTTTTCCGCCGGTGAACGACACCAGGAGGGCCAAGCCTTTCGACAGCCGCTTCTCGGCGCTGAGTAAGAGTAAGTGGGAATTATAACTCCCCAAACGAGGATTTCGTACGGAGATGCCGTTGTAATAAGGGAAGGGCTTAAGCGATTGCTCGCGAGAGATGGTCGCCCCGCCTAAGGCTCCCGGAACCATCCCGGCATAAGGATTCGGCACCTGCGCCTGCAAGCCCTGTCCGAGCGACAGGAATTGCGGATCCAGCTGATTCAAGTCGTAACTACCGGCCGTCAAACCCCGGCCCAAGTTACCCGCGTATGAAGCTTCGAATAACCAGCTTTTCCAGATCTGCTGCTGCAGACTTAAGGTGAATTGCTGAATGCGCGGGATGTTGCCATTGGATTCGTCATAGGCCACGTTCTGTCCCAAAAACGCCGCCGCGCCGAGAGCCCGGCCCTGGGGTTGAATGGGGGCGGAGGGAAAACCCTGGCGCAGCTGGAACGCGGGACGGTTCGGGTCGTTCTGCGGGTAAGTGGTGCTGGTTTGCGAGAAACCATTCGTGTTGCCGTAGTTCTCGCGCCACATCTGCGAGGGGTACATCATGCCGTAGCCGGCGCGCAAGATGGTGCGCGTATTGCCGAAAAGGTCGTAAGCAAAGCCCACGCGCGGACCCCAGTTCGAATAATCCTCGCCGCGCCAATTCCGCGGCTGGCCATTGAAGCCCGCAAAAACCGTGCAGCCGGCCAACCCATTGGGCAACTTACAAACCGGATCGAAGTTACTGGCCCCGTTGTTGCGCTCCACGGCTTGCGACTGGTAGTCGTAACGCAAGCCCAGGTTCAAGGTCAGCCGCCGCGTGATCTTCCAATCGTCCTGGAAGTAACCGCTGAGCGAATGGGTTACTTGGCTTTCGCCCGTGTGGGTGGTGACGCTGGCGCTGCTCACCGCGCCCACCAGGTAGGAGGCATAAGCACTGCCCGTGCCGGCCGGAGTGAGGGGATTGCCCGTGAGACCGGCGGCAAAGGCGTAGTTGCCCGACGGGGATGACCGCTGCAGATTGTGCCCTTGCAGTAGGCGGAAGTCAAAGCCCATCTTCAGCGAATGCGCGCCGCGCACGATGTTCACCTGGTCGAGGAACTGCCAGTTCAAGCTGCCGCGCAACCCCGCGGTGCCGGTGTTGAAGCCGGTTAAGCCGTTGCCGATGGCCGGAAAAGTATCGGCCGGGACGATGGCAGGCAGACCCAACTTCTGCGGCCAGCCGCCGCCAAAGCTGCGCACCACAAACGGAAAGTAGCCGCGCGTGGCGCCCACGCGGAACTCATTGACGATGGTGGGCGAGATGACATGCGTGTCGCTCAGTACCGCGTTCCAGTTCTTTAAGTTATCGTCGCGCTTCGACACCACTTCGTTCGGGTAAATGGTGGCACCGCCCGCCCCATTGTCGGTGCGATGGTTGAAGAACGAATAGCGGCCGAATATCGAGTTCTTATCGGAAAGGCGATGATCGCCTTTGATTGTATACTGCCGCATCTGCTGAATTTCGCTGGCATTGGTTTGGAAGTTGTTGGCGTTGGTAAACGCATCGGTGGGTGTGCGATTCGGCACCGGGTAGAACTCGTTGATCGCTTTGGCCACCGGGTCAATCAAAGTGGGCGGAATCACGTTGCCGGGGAAAGCCTGCCGCGTCACCGCCGTGCCCGAGCCCTGCGTCGAATAGGGGTCGGAGATCGGAATCAGCGCGCCCGCCGTGGTGCGCAAATCCGAAAAGTTGCCGATGCGTTGACCGGCCGTGGGGAAGCTGCCGATACGCACCTGGCTGCGGCGATAGCGATACTCTTCCCAATTGCCGAAGAAGAACGTGCGGTTCTTAATCACCGGGCCGCCCACCGAAGCACCAAACTGGTTATAACGAAACGGCGGTTTCACGGTGGCAAAAGTATTGCGGGCATCGAGCGCGTCGTTGCGCAAAAACTCATACAGGCTGCCATGCAGCTTGTTGGTGCCCGAGCGGGTCACCATGTTGATAACGCCGCCAGCGGTGAAGCCATACTCGGCCGACATGCCGCCCGATTGCACCTTGAACTCTTCCACCGAGTCGACGCCCGGGTTGATCGCGACTTCGCCGATGTAGCTCTGAATGTTGTTGCCGCCATCGAGCAACTGGCCATTCATGGCATTGGGGCCGCCGTTGATCGAGATGGACGAAAGCTGGATGCCGCGGTCGGCAAAGCCGGACGATGTGGAGCCCGCATTCGACTTTACGCTGGGCGTCAGCAGCGTGAGCGCCAGCGCGTTGCGCCCATTGAGCGGCAGTTCGCTGACGCGCTTCTGGTCGACCACCTTGCCGATGGAGGTGTTCGACGTATCCACTAAGGGCGCTTCGCCTTGTACTTCAATCGACTCGGTGACTTGCCCCACATCCAAACGTACGTCCACCTGAGCGCGTTGGTCCACCTGCAATTGCAGGCCGCTGCGAACCACCCTGCGGAAGCCGGGCTTTTCCACCGTCACCGTATAGTCGCCCACGGCCAAGTTGGGCGTCTGGTAAAGGCCCTCCCCGGTGGTGCGCGTCTCCTGGCCGGAGTTGGTGGCCACATTGGTGACTTTGATGACGGCCCCGGCGACGGGCGCGCCGCTGGCGTCAGTGACGGTGCCGAGAATGGTGCCCCGGCCTTGTTGGGCCGCGACGGGTAGAGTGGCGATGAGGAGAAACGGGAGAAAAAGTAAGCGAGTCGGCATGGACCTTCCTAAGACCTGAAATTTCACTGTTTCTTAACTATACATGAATTCGGCGCTAGCTTGGCAACTGGCCCCGGTCGTCAACCGTACCCAATGCGCGGTGAAGCCCGTCGGGAAGATGTGCTTCGCGTAGCCATTGACCGCGAGCTTCTCATAGGGCTCCCAACTGCCATTGCCGAGAAAATCGATTTCGATCTGGATGGTCGCCGCGCGATCCGTTTTGAGGTGGACCATTTTGTGGTCGAAGCCGGTCATCAGAAAGGGCTCACTGGGCACGCCCGCTTTGACGGAGGTGTTGCGCCAGGGTCCGCCCCAGCCAGCCGGCTTGCCCCACTGCCACAGATCATCGGTTTTCCCGAACCAAATGCCGCTCTGCGGTTGGCCCGCATACGCATTGTTGTCCTGGTTCGGTGAGGTCATGTTGCCGCCCAGCGCCAGCAGACCGCGAAACGAGGTGAAGTCCGGAATGACGCGCAGGTGGCTACAGATCGGCTTGACGCCCCAAATGGCGTCTTCGAAGGCGAGGGGCTGCAACTCATACATCAAACCGTGCATGTCCATCAGAAAGTGTTCGGTCTCCACTTCGCGAATCCGCATCCACTCGGTCTGCCAAGCCTGATTGTGGACGTGCCCGCCTTTGGGCAAGCGATAACGTTGCCACTTCCCCTTCACCAGAGCCGAGAACAGCACGGAGCTCTCATCCCAACCGGTGGTGAAGATCACGTTGCCCATGTTTTCGCGACCCATGCACTCCATGTGCGGCTTCATGCTGAGCACCCGCCAGGCAGTACCATCGAACTCCGCGAGGCCCGGGTTCTCCTCGCCAAAGCCGTAGTAGCCGTTGTTCGCCACCGTGACGCGCCCTTGGCCGGTATAAGCGCCCTTAAAGTGCGGGACGCGCGGCAAGGCCAGCGTCCTGGTGAGATTCTCCAGCAGCCTTACTTTCAAGGTGCTGACGTCCACTTCGTAGAACTCGCCTTCCATGCCGAGCATGTAGACCCGATTGGCCGGGTCCTTCAAGTGCTTCATGGTCGCCGTCAGCCGGATGTCCTTCAGGTCGTCAATGAACCGCCATTTGCCCGCCGTGTCGATGGCGTAAGGCCCGATGAAAGCTTGGTTGCTCTCCTTGTGGATGAACCGGTTGGCGTGGGTGCCGTCATGGACATGAACGCGCTCGCCCTTCAGATCGTCACCGATGCGATAGAGCCCCAGCCCGGTGCCGGTGCGGCGGGTGTGCGAGTTGTAGGTAACCGCCCACAGCGAGTCAGCCCAAGGCATCAACGCCCCCACACCGCACTCGGAACGCGCGGGGCCGGTATCGGCCTTCAAACCAATATTCGGCAAGTTCCCGGTCTGCGATTGCCCAAACGCCAAAGCCGGGGCTGCCAACAAGCCCGCCATCCACTCTCTGCGATTCGTCTGCATGATCCATTTCACGGCGACCGATCCGAGAAAGCAAGCACTTGTCCGTTTCCTGGATGTCTCCTGGTAAGGGCTTGCATTCGAGGGGCTTGCCAAGCGTTACGCAAACGTTATATCGTTGAAGCCATTGTGGCAATTGTGCAGGGGCTAGCTCTTTCATCGGTCGAACGCCGCCAAGCCTTGGATGCCCTCCTTTCCAGCGACACGCTCCGCCGCTCCGATCAGTTGAAGCGCTTGCTGATTTACCTCTGCGAACAAGACGAGGCGGGCCGCACACATCAGATCTCCGAGTACGAGTTGGGCACGCAAGCCCTGGGCCGTCCAGCCGACTTTTCGCCCGACACTGACTCGTCGGTCAGGACGCGCATGCATGGCTTGCGCCAAAAGCTCGACGACTTTTATCGCGACGAAGCCCCTGCCGCGATGCTTCGTCTGGAGATACCGAAAGGCAGCTATCGTCCGCAGTTCCACTTGGCGACCGCGATCTCGACGCCTACGATATCAGCTAGTCCTAAACGGGTCCAGCGTCGCTGGTTCGCCTACGCCGCGACGGGGTTGCTGGCCAGCCTGGGACTGTTCGTTTTTGTGCGAGCCCGCGCCGCCACGCCGCTCGACTTGCTGTGGCGGCCGATGATCGCCTCCTCGCAACCGCCCGTGCTGCTGGTCGCTCAACCCATCCACGTTTGGGTGCGCGACATCCAAGGCCAAGCCGAGCCGCTCGACTATGTTCACTTCCCGGATCCGGTGCCCAATTCGCCCAGCTTCCTGAACTACGTCAAGCCGCGCCTCACCGGCCAGGCCCAACTTACGCTGCACGCGAGCCCCAACGCGACCCTGTGGGGCGACGCGGCCGGTGCCGCCGCCGCCGCGCGTTTCCTGGCCTTCCAAAAGACCAGCTCTGAGTTCCTCCCCGAGTCCGGACTTAAGAGCGAAGTCGCTCTCCGCGGCCGACCCATCCTGGCCTTCGGACGCCCCGAGTACAGCCCCGCCGTCAAGCGCTATCTGCTCGCCGCGGGCGGCTACACCGTCGGCATGTTGAACGACATTCGCCGCTACGCGATCTACCGCCCCACCGATGCCCAAGATCGCTACCTGAACACCCAGCCCCCCAACGAAGTGAACCACGGCTTGGTAACGGTGTTAAACGACGGCGGAGCCCGCGTTTTCGTCTTCTCCGGCATCACCTCGGACGGTGCCACGGCGGGACTCGACTATCTCACCAACCCGGACTCCGTCGCTCAACTCTGGGCCCAGCTCGAAAAAGAAGGCCACACGGAGTGGCCCCCAGCCTTCCAAGTCGTACTCCGCGTCTCCTCCAGCGCCGGCTACGCCATGGCCGCTAAGTACGAGAAGCACCTGGTGTTGCAGACCAGGAGCCGGGCAGGGAACTAGCGTTGCGTTCACTATCCTGCGCGGGTGAGGGGATACCTGCGACAATCGAAGGTTGCTGAACGACTGGACCCCCGATTCCTGGCGCCAACGCGTCGCCTTGCAACAACCGCGCTACGATGATCCGGCCGAACTGGCCCGCGCCGTAGTGGAACTGAGCGGTTTGCCACCGCTGGTTACCACCTGGGAGGTGGACGAGCTTCGCCGTCAACTGGCGGAAGCGGCCTTGGGCAAGCGCTTCCTGCTGCAGGGCGGCGATTGCGCCGAGAGTTTGGTGGACTGTCGCGCCGAACCGATCACCAACAAGCTCAAGGTGCTCCTCCAGATGAGTCTGGTGTTGGTCCATGGCGGCCAGCGCCCCGTCATCCGCGTGGGGCGATTCGCCGGCCAATACGCCAAACCGCGCTCCGAGGATATGGAAACCCGCGACGGCGTCACCTTGCCGTCCTATCGTGGCGATATCGTCAACCGGCCCGCCTTCACCGCCGCCGATCGCCGCCCCGATCCTGACCTACTGCTGCGCGGCTACGAGCGCGCCGCACTAACGCTCAATCTGATTCGGGCCCTTTCCAGCGGGGGCTTTGCCGATCTACACCATCCGGAAAATTGGGACCTCGACTTCATCGAGAGTTCGCCACTGGCCGCCGAATACCGGCGCATCGTCAGCTCCATCGGGGAAAGCCTGCGCTTTATGGAGCATGTCTTGGGCGTCCGTACGGGCGGGCTCGAAAAGGTGGATTTCTTCTCGAGCCACGAAGGTCTCCACCTGGAGTACGAGCGCGCCCAGACCCATCGGCACCAAGGACGCTGGTATCACCTCGCCACTCATTTCCCCTGGGTCGGCATGCGTACCGCCGACCCCGATGGTGCCCACATTGAGTACTTCCGTGGTTTGCAAAATCCCATCGGCATCAAGATCGGTGCCGCCACCACGCCGGAGACACTGAAACTGTTGCTCGACACGCTCAACCCCGCGCATGAGCCCGGGCGCATCACCCTGATTCACCGTTTTGGCGTGACGAAGATAGCCGCCCATCTTCCCCCGCTCATTGCCGCGGCCCGCGAGATGGGTCAGCAGCCACTTTGGGTCTGCGATCCGATGCATGGCAACACCGTCACGACGAGTGAGGGCTACAAGACCCGCCGCTTCGAGGCGATTTTATCGGAGCTCGAGCAGGCCTTTGACATCCACGTGGCGCACGGCAGCGGACTGGGCGGCGTCCACATTGAGCTTACGGGGGACAACGTCACCGAATGCACGGGTGGCGCGCGCGGCCTGGCGGAAAGCGACCTCAAGCGCGCTTACCGTACCGAGGTGGACCCTCGCCTCAACGGCGAGCAGGCTCTCGAAATGGCCCTCCTCATTGCCCGCAAGATGCGTTCGCTCTGACACAGAATTTGTCGGCCGATGAAACCGTCCGTCGCCCAATCTCGTACTTACGGGTAGGAGATTTCGATGAAACGCTTACTTGTTTTAATGCTCGCGCTTCAGGCCCCGGTGCTCACCGCTCAGGCCACGCTTTCCGAAAAAGGCCGGCAGAATCTGGTAAAAGAAGTGCGCCACGAACTGGTGATGATGCCTTTCTATGGCGTATTCGACAATGTCGCCTTCAAAGTGGATGGCTATGTGGTGACGCTGCTGGGTCAAGTGACGCGGCCGACGTTGAAGAGCGAGGCGGAGAACCGCGTGAAGTCGGTGGAAGGGGTAGAGAGAGTGGTGAACCAAATCGAGGTTCTCCCGCTATCTCCCAATGATGACCGGATCCGAATTGGGGTGGCCCGCGCCATTTTCAATCACCCCGTCCTTCAGCAGTATTCGTTGCGCGCCGTGCCGCCGATCCACATCATCGTGAAGAACGGCAATGTGACGCTAGAAGGTTTCGTGGCTCGTGAGATGGATAAAAACGTGGCCAACATTCAGGCCAACGGCGTGTCGGGCGTCTTTTCGGTGAAGAATAACCTGATGGTCGACGCGAAGTAACTTACAACTTTCGAAAGCGGTTATGGCGATTTCAAAAGTCGAGCCGCAGCGTGAAGCGGAAGGTGCGTCCATCGTTGAGGGTGTTGGTGATCTGGCCGAAGGCGGGCGAGGAGAGGTCGGCGTTGGGCTCCGCAAATTGCGGGGTATTGAGCACATTCACCCCTTCGGCCCGGAAGGACAAGGCTCGCTCGCCGTGCAAGATGAACCGTCGCTCGAGCCCTGCGTTCAGATTGTAGATGCCGCCTCGGCGAAAGGTGTTGCTGCCCAAATTCCCCCGCCGGTCCAGTGGTTGCATGAACTGGAAGGCGGAGCGGGGAAGCAGCGACGGCGCCGTATCCGGATTACCTAGGCTTCGTCCCAGAATGCCGGCATTGAGGAGATTCGGCCGGTCGCCGGAGACGCCGTCGACGTTTCCATAGCCGGGTGAATCGGAGCCACTGATGACCGTAAAGGGCAGGCCGGTTTTGGCTAGATAGACGGCGG
>JAYVRS010001051.1:0-3165 GCA_043776185.1 Bryobacteraceae bacterium
AGGGCGATGGGCGTACCGCTCTCGATGGTCTGAATGGCGTTTAGTTGCCAGCCACCGATGGCGTGCCGCGCGAGCGCCGAGCCGGTCTTGCCGAAGGGCACTTCCCACAGGACGCTCAGGACCATGCGCTGGGGAACATCCTGGGAACTCTTGGAGCGTTCGGCACGGAAGTTACTCCAGTTCTGGACGGTGGTCGTTACCGCAGCCCCGGGCCGCACCTGCCCCGAGTTGGCGCCATCATCCAATAACTTGGCGCCGGTGTAAGCCATGAGGAACGAGAGGCCACGCGACATGCGCTTTTCCACTTTAATGGCGAGTGCGTGATAGATGGAGTTATTCAGGAACGAGTAGCCGCCGGCCACCCCGGTGAACTGCGGAAACGGCACCAGGCTCTGCTGCCGAGTGATGGTGGCACCGCTGAGCGGCCCGGTAGCGACCAGGCCGCGGAAGGGATTGGCCACCGACTCGGCCAGCGTTGCGCCGCGGGCGAAGTTGGCATCGGAAATCTGGTTGAGATTGCGGCTATCGGCAAACAAGCGCACGCCATGATTGCCGACCCAGGCGGCTTCGAGTAGCCAGCCACTCCAAGGCTGATGCTGGATGGTGAAGTTCCACTGTTCGGTATAGCCGCGTTGGGCGTCCTTCAATTGCCCCGTGATCGCGGTACCGATGCCAGTAAGCAGGCCATCCTTGCTGCCCGTGGGCGGCGTGAGGCCGGTGGGAAAGGGGTTGCTCAGCCGGTCACGCGGAGTAAGGCCGCCGTCAAGGCTGGTAACCATGGGCGTGTCGTTGAGGTAGCCAGTGCGGGAGAGCGAGACGGTGATGGGCACGTACATGATGCCGAAGCCGCCGCGAACGACCGTCTTCTGCGTGGCCTGGTAAGCGAAGCCGATGCGGGGGCCGAAGTCATTCCAGTTGAGATCGCGCTGGTAGCGGGAGGCGCCAGCGATGCCGGGATAGGTGAGTCCCCCGCGAAGGTCGAGGCCGGGAACTTTGAGGGGAGAGGCGGCGTTGGGGTCGAAGGTGGAGAGCACGTTATAACGGTCAGTCGGCGGGGCTTCGAGTTCCCAGCGCAAGCCGAGGTTGAGCGTGAGACGGCGAGAGATTTTCCAGTCGTCCTGCAAGAACGCCGCGTGATACTTGACGCTGGCGGTGCCGTCGGTTTGTAAGCGCGCGGAGCCGGAAGCCGGAGTGCCGAGCAGCAGCGAAGCCACGCCGAAGCCGGCATTGGTATTGGCTTGCAATGGATTAGGGCCCTGGGTAAAGCCGCGATTGAAGGAGTAAGTGCCAACGGAAAACTCACGGCCATAATCATTGACGGCGTAGAAGCGATGTTCATAGCCGGTCTTTAGCGTGTGCGAGCCGGCGATCTTGGTGATGGCGGCACTAGTAAGCGTGGTGTGCGAAGGACCGCCCCGAGAGGCGATGGCCCCGAAGTTGGCGGCATCGCCGACATTGAACGTGGGGAAGCGGCCGGTGGCGGCGCCGCGGCCGACGTAGGTCTGCTGTTTCAAAGCCTGGGGCAGGCCGAGGGTGGTGATGTCGAAGCCTTCGCTGGGGGTAAAGAAGTGCTCGTTTTCGCGATTGAAGCCAGTGCGGGCTTCGAGCAGCAGCGTGGGGGAGAGCGTTTCGTTGTAGTTGAGCGAGGCGCTGTTGCGCGGGATGAGGACGGCGCGGCCATCGGGTTCGGCGGGGGTGTTCCAGACACTAGCGAATTTCCAGTTGAGGTCGTCCCAAGTGTAGCGGCCAGAGATGCGGCGCGAGGTGGAGATGTTCCAATCGCCCTTGGCGGTGATCGCGTGGCGGTTGATGGGCCCGGGGCCTTGCAGAAAGAGGTTCTGCGCCCGGGTGTTGAGCGCGCCGGGCAGGTTGGGTTCGGGGTAATACTTCAGGGCATTGCGTCCGACGGCGTCGATGCGGTTGGGGGGGATCTGGTTGCCGGGGAAGGCATCTCGAAGGAAGCCACCGGCGGGGTTGGCGCGGGTGGTGTCGGGGTCGTAGACGGTAATGAGATTGCCGTTGGCGGTACGAGTATCGGAGAAGTCGCCGACGCGCTGGAGCAAGGTGGGCGAGGTGAGAATCGATTGCACGGCGCGGCGCTCAAAGAACGCTTCGTAGTTCGTAAAAAAGAAGATTTTGTTGCGCTTGATGGGCCCGCCGAGAGAGCCGCCAAACTGGTTATAGGCTAAGGGCGCCACTTTGCGGCCGGCACGGTTGGCGAAAAAGTCATTGGCGTTGAAGTTATCGTTGCGCAGGAACTCGAAGAGGTTGCCGTGGAATTGGTTGGTGCCGCTCTTGCTTACCAGGGAAATGATGCCCCCCGCGGTGCGGCCAAACTCGGCGGACATCGCGTTCGTGAGCACCTTGAATTCCTGCGTCGAGTCAATCGAAAGGAAGGTCTGGGTGCCGGCGATGGTGAGCTTTTCACTAGCGATGCCATCGACCAGGAAGCCGTTCGCGAGCGGCGGACCGCCACCAATCGAGATCGCCGCCAGACGCCAACTGGAGAGCACTTGTCCGCCGAAGAATCCGATGCCGCGGACCGTCGGGATCAGGTTGGCGAGGCCCAACGGATTGCGGCCGTTGAGCGGCAGTTCTTCCACCTTCCGGGCATCCATCACGGTGCCGAGAGACGAGGTATTCGGATCCAGCAGCGGAGCGCCGCCCGTAACTTCCACCACTTCGGTGACGGCACCCACTTCGAAGCGGATGGGCACGGCCAGGGAACGGTCGGCCTCCACCACGATGCCCTCGCGACGGACGGCCTTAAAGCCGGTTTGGGCAGCATCCAGGGCATACACTCCCGGCTGCAGAACCAGGAAACGGAAGGCACCCGCCTCGTCCGTCGCGACGGTGCGGCTGAGGCCGGTTTGCGGGCTGTTCAGGCGAACCTGGACTCCGGCAATGGCCGCGCCGGAGCTATCCGTCACCGCTCCCGTAATGGTTCCCGTGACTTGTTGCGCGTAGGCCGAAACGGCGAGCAGAAATGCGGCAAGAATCCTAAGCATGAAGAGTCCTTCCTTTGGGAACCGAGTATACTATTTTTCGCTTCCCCTGTAGATCAGGCCCGCCTGTGCCAAGTACATGACGTCCCGGATGTCGCGATCATTGCTGCGTTCCAACTTCGTCAGGGACTGCCCTCCGTTACCGTCTGGGTTCGTAAGT
>JAYVRS010001052.1:0-3157 GCA_043776185.1 Bryobacteraceae bacterium
CGGCGGCCACCGGACCCCATTGGGTTTGAGGTCACAGATTGTGACCTCAAACTTAGTAACTTCGCCGGCGGTAAGGTGGATCATGAAGTCGGCGGGGAAGCGTTCGAGGTTGCGCCGGACCGCTTGATTGAATGCTTTGGTGGCCACTTCGTAGAGTTCGGCAAGGCCGCTGTCGAGCATCACCCGATGCTTTCGGACGATGTGAATCCGGCGTTCCACCATCGTCACGGGCAATGCGAGTAGCGCGGTTTTAGGTTTCTTTGCCATTGCGTATGTTCTAACCGTGCGGCGTGCGTTCCGGTGGCGGGCGAGTTGAGGTCACAGATTGTGACCTCAAAAAGTCAGCGCTTCGCAGCCTTCGCGCATTGCGCATCGTCGCGATGGACATAGTAAGACTTGAACCGGCGGCTCTTCGGATCCATGCAGCCGGACAGGTTCAGTAGCTTGATATGGCGGAACTCCACCGGTTGGCTTTCGCTTTGCAAGCCGATGTAGCCCTCTTCGAGTAACTTGCCGTCCTGCTTGATGGCCGGATCGAAACGGTTGGCCACGCCGCCGCCGATCTGCGGCTTTTCATACTGCAGCACCATTTCGCCATCGATAAAGTGACGGACGCGCTCGGAGCCGAGGACCTCTACCTCCACCTTCAACCAATCCTCGCCGCGATAGATCTTCGAAGTGGAGTTCGTGCAATGCGCCTTCACCATCTGTCCGTTCATGAAGATCTCGGTGCCCGGCGTGCAGACGTTCATCGTGGGGCGATTGAGCGCGCCGTCGTTGCTGAGGAATTGCGCCTCGACGGAGATGGGCCAATCCTGATCTTTCAGGATCGTCTCGGGCGCTTGGGAGTGAATCATCACGCCGCTGTTGAGGCGCGCATAGTTGGGAGCGCCTTTCACCTGCTCGCCGAAGATGCGGTATTCCATCGCCAGGCGATAGTGCGAAAACTTCTGCTTGTAGAAGAGGTGAGAAAAGCGATTGCCGAAGTCTGTGTAGTGGTCGTAGGAGACCTTGATGACGCCGTTTTCGGCGCGAAAGGTCTGGCCGTAGTTGTCGCCCAATTCATGGCCGGCGATCTTGATCACCCAGCCGTCGAGGTTCTTGCCGTTGAACAGTTCGAGCCAGTCGGCGGGCTTTTGGGCGTAGAGGCTTACCGCGGTAAAAAGGGCGAGAGTGAGTTTCATGTCCGCAGGTATTATACCCGGCGGCGGAGTTATCGCTGGAATTCGAGTAGCTCGCCCATGCGCCGCAGCCGGTAGCCACGCCGGTTGAGCGCTTCCAAAAACCATGCCGGGGGCGATTGAACGGGGCCGGCCAGAATGCGGCGTTCCGTCCGCCAAGGCCCGTCCAGTTGAGCTTCAAGCGAAGCCCGGCCGGATTCAGCCAGTCCGCGGGGCATGGGGAACACCGGATTCATCACCGGGTAAGTGACAAGATGAGCGTACGTCCAACTGGCCAGCTTCACCGCAGTAGGGGCAGCATCGGGCAATCCGCCCTCGACGAAAAGACTCGTGGCGATCCACGGGGCCGTCGCGCCGCCTCCCGGATTTTCCATCCACGCCGCCAACTCGCGCAGATCGCCATAATGCGGCGAGCGCGCTGGATTGCCGGGCGCGAAGTGCAGCAACACTACCATGACCATCACGGCCTGCCGCACTGCGGGCCTCCACCAGTGGAGGACTCCGGCGGCGAGCAACGCAAAGCCCGCCGAAGAAAGCGCGAGGTATCTGGGCATGTAAAATGTGCTGCCGGTTAGACGTGCGGCGGTAAAAAGGGCAAGTGGCCAAGCCAACCAGAGGACGCCCCACGCAACAGAGATGGTTCCGTTAGGCCGGGGCTTGGCCCCGAATAACACCGCAAAAAATAGCGCGCCGCCCATGGCGAATCCTACTCGATTTTGCAGCAAATCGATTCCGAGCATCCGCCAGCTAGGCTTCCCCATATAAGCAATCGTACTGACCTGGCTCTCCAGATGCAGAAACATGTAGGTGAGCGGCGCCAAGAGCAGCGCCGCGGCCAGCGACGCCAGTAGGTAGTGTTGACGAAATTGCGGACGCGCAAGCATCACAAAGATGCCGCAGAGTGGCCAGGCAAGCGCGAAAAAAGGGTGCAGATAAGTGAGGAAGAGCAGGCCGGCAAGGTGCGTGGCGAGTGCCCAAGCCGTACCCTGAGTGAACCAGGCATCCAACGTCCAAAGCGTAGCGGCGAACACGAATTGCCCTACGGCATAAGGACGAGCTTCGGTGGCAAATTCGAGAGTGGTGGGCAAGAGGAGGTAGACGAGGGAGGCGATCCATCCGGTGCCCTTGCCGTTCACTCGCTCGGAGAGCGAATACAAAATCACCGTGCAACCGCCCACCGCCAGAACGGAGGGGAGGCGGGCGACGAACTCGAACAAGGGCGGCTCTCCCCAGTTAAAGAGACTGAGGATCGCCGTGTAGACAAAGCCGAGATCCTTGAAGTCGAAGGATGGCTGGGTGAAGCTGGGAAGATGTTGCGAAAGCCAATATGCACCACATTCGTCAATCCAAAAGCCGCGACGGAGAAGGCTGAACCCATCCCAGGCGATCAGCAAAAAGAGCGGTAGAACCCACATTAACGAGGGTACCGGTGCGTATCGATCAATCCATCGCGCGCGGACGCGGAACTTAGCCAAATTGGTCATTAGGGGGCCATATCCTCCACTCTGAGGCGACCTGCCGGGTCGCCCGAATTAATATGATTGCGGGCGTCATTCCGCACCACCCAACGATTGACCAGGGCACTATCGGGAATCGGGTCGCCGACTCGCGCACTCATCGGCGGAACTCGAACAGGTAGACCAGTGACTTCATCCGATAGCCACGGCGACTCAACACTTCAATGAACCACGCGGGCGGAGGTTCGGGCGACGGACCCGCGACGATCCGCGGTTCCATTCGCCAAGGTCCATCGAGCTGCCTCTCGAGTGAAGAGCGGCTAAAGGCTGGGAAGGACCCGGGCATGGGAAAGATAGGATTAGCCACGGGATAAGTGGAAACGTGCGCGAAAGTCCATTTCCCCACCTGTTCCTCAGGAGGGGAGGCATCCGGCAGAGTGCCTTCGATTAATTGACTTGGAGCGATCCACGGTGCGTTGCCACCACCGTTTTCGTCTTGGAGCCACTCTGCCAATCGCC
>JAYVRS010001053.1:0-3155 GCA_043776185.1 Bryobacteraceae bacterium
CCCTGGACCGGTTATTGGATGTCTTGGCCCAGGAAGTAATCGCGGTTGATGAGACGGACGCCAACGAGCACAAAGGCCGGCTAAAGCTACTCGCCGCGAAGGCAGGCCCGGAACTCGACGCTCATCTACAATTGGAACTGCGAGCTTACCGGGAAGGCGCAGAAAAAAAAGTGGCTACGCTCCGGCGTGACCTCGCCAGTACCGCCGATGCCATGCAGGAATACGTCACGCGCTTTGCCGGCCACGATGAAAACCAGGAGAAACTACTCAACTCCGACCTGGATCGCTTGGCCATGCTGCGCCGCATGACCAACCTCACCCAGATTCAGGCGGGCCTCGACATCGTACGACAGAGCTTGGCGGGCACTGTCGAACAAATCAAGGCGCACAATCAGGCCATCGTGGCCCAACTACGCGATGAGATCCGCACCTTGCACAAGCGTCTCGAAGGTCCCGAACGGCGGGATATCCAGGCCGGCACGCTCGTCAATCGCGCTCCGTTTGAACGGCGCATTCGCGCTAAGGTGAACAGCCAGGAAATCTTCTCGCTCTACCTGGTGCGCATCACCAATTGGAAGGAGCTCTTCGGCGTGCTCGACCAGGATGACGCCCAGACTTTGGTCAGCAACGTAGGCGACAAACTCGCCAAGGTTCTCGGGCCCGACACGTTCTCCGGACGCTGGTACGACGGTTATTTTGCAGCGATTATCGGCGTCGATAAGCGCAAAGCCATGGAGGGCGCTTCCGATCTCGCCCAGCGAATCGCCGGCGTTTACCCTACCACTCGCGCCAATGTAGCCATCCGGATTCGGATCGCCGTGGTCGACTACATCCCCGGACACGACGCCGACCAAACGCTCAAACGCGTCGAGCAGTTGATCAAAGCTTTCGAGGGCTAAGCCCTTGAAAGCTGGCCGCCGCCGCTATCACCAGAAAGAGATGTAGCACTTCGGTATTGGCCAAGTTCCACTCCAACATTCCACTTACCACCACGCCCAACCAAGCCGCGATGGCGGCCTCCAACACCGCCCGCCGACCCGCGTCCTGCTGCGGAGAAAGCCTCCACCAAGCCGACACCATCGCCCACAAAAACCAACAAAAGCACAGTGCCGTGGGAATGCCCCGGTCAGCCGCATATTGCAGGTAATTGTTATGCAGATGGCCATACCAGCCCTCCGGTAACGGCCGAGGAACGTCCGCGGGAACATAGCGATCGAACTGCTTCTTGATCTGCTCCGGGCCCAGCCCAAACCAGGGGTGCGCCCGCACCATCTCGAGCCCCGTTCGCCAAGTCACCTTTCGATGCTGATTCGAGTCCATTTCGCCGTGCGGTACGACGATCGACACCGCCCGGTCGCGAATCGGCGGCACCGCCATCAACGCCGCTAATACTAGCGGCAGAGTCCACACCAAACGCGGCCGCGCCTTGGCGACCAGGTAGACCGTCGCCAGCGCCGCCCCAATCCAGTTGCCGCGCGTTTCGTTCAGCAGTAGCGCAGAACCCACGATACCCACCGCCGCCCACAGTAGCTTCCGGAGCTTCCGGTGTCGCGCCGGGGCGAATAACAACAACGCCAGCGCCACGGCAAACATCATCATCATCTGCCCACCGAAAGTCTGCCAATGGCTCATGAAGCCGGTGGTCCGCTGGGCCACATAGTGCCGATAGAAATCCATATGGAGCGCGTCGGCTTCGAGCCAACGGCGGCCGAACTGCACGAAGCTCCACAGGGAACTCAACACGCCGGCGGCGAGGCAATAGTGCAGCAGGCGCCGGGCGTCGCCGTCGTTACGCAGCGTACTGGCCAGCAGGGGCAGCATCAGGTAGACGAAGAACTTTTTCACCTGCGGCCACCCACCCGCCGGGTCGGGCGAGAGGGCCAGCGCCACCAGCGTTCCCGCGAAAAACGCGGCCAGCGGCCAGCGGTAAGGCCAACGCAAGGGCAGGCGGGCATAGGCCACGGCGACGATCGCCAAGCCCATGAGGATCTGGGCCACGGCGATCGAAAATAAGATCGCCACGGCCGCGCCCATCGCCAGCGCGCGCGCCACTTGCTCTCGAGTGAGGTCCTTTAAAGGCAAGCCTTGAGTATGCCAGAATGCGACATAAGCCTCACTCATGGAACTCTATCTCTTTCGCCATGGCATTGCCGAAGACGGCCTCGCCAACCAGCCCGACCACCTGCGTTCGCTAGTCCCGGAAGGCGAGCATCGATTGCGCAAGATCTTAAAGCGCGCCGCCGCCGCCCAAGTGTCGCCGTCGCTGATCCTGTCGAGCCCCTACTTGCGCGCCAAACAGACCGCGGCGCTCGCCAGCGAGTTGCTGCCAGGCGAGCGTCAGACGCTGTTCACCGACACGCTCACTCCGATGGGCCGTCCGGACGAAGTGTGGGAGGAAATCCGCACGCACCGCGCCGAAGCCAGCATCCTGTTGGCCAGCCATGAACCGCTGATGAGTCAACTGACGGCGTATCTATTGCGTTGCCCCACCCTGCGCCTCGATTTCAAGAAAGGCATGCTGGTGCGGATCGACTTCGACAGCTTCGGCCCCGCGCCGCACGGGACCCTGCGCTGGATACTGACTTCGAGCTTGGCTTAGGGCAGAAACCGGTAGCCTTTGCCGCGAATGGTGTGGATATGCCGCGGATTCTGCGGATTCTCTTCCAGCTTCTGCCGCAGCCAGGCCACGTGGACATCGACGGTCCGCGAGGAGACGTCGTTTTGGTACTCCCACACGTTGCGCAGTAACTCCTCACGGGGAATCACGCGGCCGCGCTGATCCACCAGATAGCGGAGTAAGCGCAGCTCCTTGCTGGCCAAGGCCACGGCGAGCCCGGCCCGAGTAACTTCGCCCGTCTCAAAATCGACTCGCACGTCACCAAATTCAAAGGTATGCACCGGAATGCGATGGTCCTTTTTCACGCGACGGAGTAAGGCTTCCACGCGCGCGAGTAACTCCATCGGGTCAAAGGGTTTCGCTAAATAGTCATCGGCGCCCAGCTTCAGTCCTACTACGCGATCAGTAACTTGAGTCTTGGCGGTCAGCATCAGAATGGCGACATCGTTGCCTTGTTGACGCAGCGCCCGGCAAACGTCAAAGCCATTCATCTTGGGTAACATGACGTCCAGGATGAGTAAGTCAAATTCCTCCGAAG
>JAYVRS010001054.1:0-3151 GCA_043776185.1 Bryobacteraceae bacterium
GTCGCTCATTCCGAGCGCATCCTCAAACTCTACCTCCGCTACGACGCGCAGTTCCGCCGTCACTACCGCCAATGCCTCAACGATCTCCGTGACTTACAAGACGAACGGCAATCCTCGCGCCTCCCCCCAGACGATTTTCCGAACGAACCCACGCCGCCACCCGCTCCCCCAAACGAACCCAACTCCACCCTCACCCCCGAACCAACTGGCCTCAGAAAGTTCGGCGAAAGCCGCGCTCCAATGCCCCCCATCGCCCGCACCCCAGCGGAGACGGTCTGCAAACCAGGTCCTCAGAAAGAAAGCTAACCACCCGGCTCCCGAACCGCACCACCCACGTTTTCATCCCCGCGCCCGCACTTGCCCACGGTGCGCGGCCCGTTGTCAAAACCGCAAGGTATGTTCCGGCTCTTTGGCCTAGCCAGAAGTCTTACGCTCGAAGTCGGGCCGGAGCCCGACCTACCGGGAGCGAGCGTTACGATTAGAGTTGGTTGGTGTCGGGAGCGGCGTGGAACATTAGGTAGAGGGCTGGTAGCAATCGCTAGCAGTAATCGCTAGTGTCAGTAATCGCTAGTGTCAGTCACTCTGGCGAGGGGACCAAAGCGGAACGTCTCGACGCGGATTCCGCGCCACTGAGGTGGAGGCCCTGTGGGGGAGCCACGTGGTGGAGCATGCAGATTAGTTTGGGGTGGGGGTGCGGTCGATGTGGTCGATGATGAGGATCCGGGCTTCGGACTGCTCCGCCCGGACGAGCCTCAGGCCGAGCTGGGACTGGAGAGCGTCGAAGAGGGCGGGGGCGGCATCGTCGGTTCTTCTGGCGGAGACAGCCGGACCGCCGCCGTGGTCACCGTGTCCAGGGCCGGTGCTGCCTTCAGCGTGATTGCCGGCTGACGGCGCCGGGTTGCCGGACCAACGGAGGAGGATGTCGTAGGTGCCTGGCAGGTTGGTTCGATCCTGGACGGGTTGGCCGAGGTGGTCGGCGAGGACTAGGGCCAGTTCCGCGAGGGTTTTCTGGTTACCGCGGTAGGTGGCGGAGCCGTTGAAGGAGACCAGTCCGGCATGGGCGTGCCCCTGGCTTGAAGCGGACGGATTGTGGTTCCAGCTTTTTTGTTCCGCGGCGGGGGCGGGGGGCTGGTTGGTGGATGGTTGGAGTTTGGGTCCGCTCTTCGCGACGACCAGCTGATAGCCGCGGAGGGCCTGTTCTTGAAAGTGGTGAGCGAGGGCGAAGCGGTCCCGTAGCAGGTTTTGGAGCAAGGCCGGAACGTCGTCGGGCGTGGCACCCTCGGGGAGTTTAGCCATCACTTCGAAGGTGTCGGTATTCAGGGAGGATCGCCCGGGAAGCTGGTAATTCTGCAGGTGGTAAGCGGTGCGGATCAAGGTGACGAGAGTGCAGTTGGAGCAGCGGAACATGCCGGGGTTGCTGAAGTCAGGCGCACCGGAACTGTCTCCGAAGTGGAAGCCGGTGCGGGGCGGGCTGGGCCGGATGGAGGCGACTTCGAACTCGAGCTGGGGGCGACCGGCGGGGGCTTGCGCGAAAGCCAGGGTCACGAGCGCGAAGGAAGCCAATGCGATTCTCCAGGTCATATCTACCTCACGAATCATGCTACCACCGGGGGAGCGCAGGACGGCGGCTCCGCCTAGGGCGCTAGCGGCGGTGTAGGGTTCGGGGACCGGAGATCCGCCGGCGTTCGGGCGGATGAAGTCACGGCCTCGGCCTCCGTTGGTTCTTGTCCATAGCCGGCGCCTGCAAGCCGGTTTCAGTGGCTAACATTCATCGATTAAGCAGTTACACACAGCGGGCCCTCCTTGGCCCTTTGCGCTCGTTGGCGCACGGTCATCCGCGCATCGGACCAAGATCATATCTCCGACCGCGATCTTACTTCGCCAAGCCTCTTACTTAAAGGTCGAAAACGTCATGTAAGTGAACGATGGCAAGCCATGGTGATATAACTGTTCCCCATCTCAACTTGCGGGGATTCAGCTACGGGTTTCGTTCAAGATGGTCACCACGACTTGATGGACGATCTTATCCTCCGGTGCCGGGATGCCGATTACTGGGAGAGCTGAGGCGTCGACGAAGAAGTCAATTGCGAAATTTAATGCCGGATATGTCGGAAAATTAATGGCGGTACCGAAATCGGAAGTAGCATTCCCCTCCAAAATAACGGCGGGCAGCGGGGAACCTTGTTATATTGTGAGGCATGCCAATTGCAGGCTCGCCACAACCGGTCGAACAGCAAGGCCTCGATCAGCTAACTGGATTGCTGGGCCGGGCACTCTTTCGGGAGCGTGCCGAGAAGATACTGGCCGAGTCAACCTCGCCCGATCAGTATCCGGCCCTTTTGGCGCTCGACCTGGATCGCTTCAAAACTGTCAACGACAGCGTCGGCCACGACGTCGGCGATACCGTACTGAAACGCGTCGCCAAACGCCTTCGCACGGCCGTCGGTCCAGATGCGATCACGGCGAGGATCAGTGGTGACGAGTTTGCCGTCCTATTGCCTTCCGGCAGTGATGCCAGCACCATCGCCGCACGCCTCCTGGACCTCGTCAGCCGTCCTTACGCGATAAACGGCCACGCCATCTCGATCACCGCGAGCATTGGCGTCGCTCGCTCCCCTACCGATGGAACCGATGCCGTTACCCTCATCCAAGCCGCAAATATCGCGCTCCATCAAGCGGAAAAGGAAGGGCGCAACCGGCAGCGCGCCTTCGAAGTCTCCATGCAGGACCGCATCCGTCTCCGCGCCGCTCTCGAAAATGACCTCCGCGCCGCGCTCGCCCTCCAGCGCATGGAGTTACGCCAGGCTATGGCGATGGATCAGTTCGTCCTGGAATACCAGCCCCAAGTCGAATTGGCTAGCGAGCGCCTGGTCGGTTTCGAAGCTCTCCTGCGTTGGCAGCATCCCGTTCGCGGCCTGTTAAGTCCAGATAGCTTTGTCCCTCTCGCCGAAGAAATCGGGCTCATCTCGTCCATGGGCTACTGGGTGCTCCGCTGCGCCTGCCGTGCCGCGGCGAAGTGGCCGGAGCCCTCATCCGGCAAACCGCTTCTGGTCAGTGTCAACGTTTCGGCCCTCCAACTCCGCGAGGGGAACGAGTTTGTCTCTGGAGTGTCCGCGGCTTTGGCTGAATCTGGTCTGCCACCCGCACGGCT
>JAYVRS010001055.1:0-3150 GCA_043776185.1 Bryobacteraceae bacterium
CACTGTTCGAAAAAAATCTTTTCTCAATCATTTACACGGCCCCCTTCAAATAGTAATCGGACAGGGATTCCTCCCCCGTCAGCCTTACCGTTAAAATCCATATCTAAAGAGCTAGAATAAAACTAATACCATGTCGACTGAAATGCACCAGATTCTCGACGCCGCTCGAACGCTAAGTCCGAATCAACTGGAAGAATTAATCGCCGCGCTTCGCTCCATCGAAGATACAACGCCATCAGGCCGCCGGGAAAGGCTCGTTCACGAGATTCGGGGCAAATACAAACACATTCCCACATCGGTCGAAGCCTTCTTGCAGCGTAAGGCGGCGGACACAGGCCTTGAATCCTTGTGATTTACGTCCTCGACGCCAGCGCCATGATCGCTTTCCTTCGTGATGAAACCGGAGCGGGTGTTGTATCGGCGGCATTGGCCGATGCGGATTCGCGTTCCGTTGCCCATGCGCTCAATCTGTGCGAAGTCTACTACGATTTTCACCGTGCAAGCGGCGAATCCGTTGCGGAAAGCGCGATCGAGGATCTGCAGAAACTCGGGGTCGAAGCAAATGAGGCTTTGAATGCTGATGTTTGGCGCAAAGCTGCGGAGATCAAATCAGTACACCGCAGGGTCTCACTTGCCGATTGCTTTGCCTTGACTCTTGCCGCGTCGTTGGATGCGGAACTGTTGACGGCCGATCACCACGAACTGGATGCACTCCTGAAGTATGGTATTTGCCAGATACGATTCATTCGGTGATCAGCATCTTCACTTCGCCAGCCCTGCGGCCCAGTTCAGTTGCACCACCATGGGCAGGCTGGGCTGCTCAACGCCTTCCTGTACCTGCACCAGAAAACGCTTGCCGTCGCGAGAGAGTACGCGACTAGTCGGAGCGCGGAACAATGGTTCCGGCCGTCCTGCCTTGACTCCCGCAACCTTCAGTTCGATTGGGGCCGCCATCACAGTCCTTCCGTCAATCCCAGTCCAGTACAGCTCTTTTCCATCGACCCGCCATCGAGGGGAGCCGCCACCTTCCGCCGATACTTGCCATTTGCCGCGACGCTCCGGGAACCCCTGGACGTAGACTTCAAACCTACCGGACTCATCCGAGCGATAGGCTACCCACCGGCCATCGGGGGAAAAGACTGCCCAACCTTCATTAAACTTCGTCTGCAGATACGGCGCCGCCTTTTTCTCTCCCTCCAGCGGCAGCATGAAAATGTCATTAAACCCGAAGAGCAGGTGTTTCCCATCAGGGGAAACGCTGCTTACACCATCACCTTTGGCAAGCAACTCTTCCGAACCAGAACCATCGGACGCTCTTTTATAGATACTTCCAGCATTTGTGCAGTAAACATGCTTGCCATCTGGAGACCACTGCGCATAGTTGCCGCCCGTAAAGGTAAGGCGTGTGGCAATGCCGCTTGCGAAGGGCATTACCCAGACGTCAAAGGGACTGCGGCCCGCCGTGAATGCAACACGACTGCCGTCTGGGAAGATGCTGTATTCGAAAAGATTTACTTCTACAGCTTGGCCAACCGATTCGATCCGCTTCCCAGTGCGGTCCCACCATTCGACGCGACGCTTTCCACTCAGCGTCCCCGGGCCATAAAACAGTGTCCCGTTGCCGGAGATAGAGAACTCCGCATAGCCGTTTATGCTGGCACCGCCTACGCCTTGGGCCACTATCACCGGATCACCAGTGAGCCTAGGCGGGTTCAATTCCAGCTTGCGCGCCGTCAGCACGCCATCTCCCTGGATGTACAGCAGACGCCCTGAGGTGGCATCGTAGATCCCGTTATGCTCCGACTGCAGGATTTGCACCGACGGCTTTCCGTCCAGAGAGCCCCAATAGATGCCTTGCTTTGCTGTTTCAGTATTGCGCACCAGATAGAGAAATTCTTTGCCCCCTGGCAGAAACTGCGGGTAGAAATGAAACAATCCACCGGCAGTTTGATTGATCTTGGTTACGGGTGCCGGGGTTCCCCCGCCGGAAGAATCAATCCGCAGTAGCCCAGCACCCCGGTCGGCAAACAGAATCACGCCATCCACGTTCCAGGTTCCGCCTCGCGCAACTGTCGCATCGCACAACGCGAAGGGAATGCCGCCGGTAACATCAATTCGCTTCAGCTTGCCGCTGGCAACAAAAGCGAGAGACTTGCTATCGGGCGACCAGAAGGGGCGACCCGCATCTTCGGTTCCGGGAAGCGCGCGGGCTACCAAGGAGTCCAGCGGTCGCAGGTAGAGCAGCGATGTTCCCTTGGCATCGGTCGCCACGTAGGCCAGAGTTCGGCCGTCGGGTGAGATTGCCGAACCGCCGATGTTGCTCGTTGGAGCAAAGCGGCTTTCTGGTGGCGGGGTTACTTCGAGCTTCACAGGTAATGGAGATTCGGTAGTTTTGCGGATTGGGAAGATTGCTGCCGCGATGGCGAGCACTGCGAAGGCTGCTGTTACCCAAGGCCAGCGGTTGGGCTTTGCTGCGGAAGCTGGCGCTTCTTGCGGCGGTGTTCGCAGATCAAGCACGAGGTCACGGATGCAGTGGTAGCGGTCTTCTGGATTTTTGGCGAGGCAGCGGCGCACCAAGCGTTCCAGCCATGCCGGGGTGAACGGGGCCACTGCCATCGGCGCGGGCTCTGCTGAAAGTATGGAGCCGACCAGACTCCCATAGCTCTTGCCCTGGAACGCTTTCTGCCCGGTGACCATTTCATACAGCACCGCGCCGAAGGCCCAGATATCAGCCCGCGCATCCGCTTCCTTACCCTCGAACTGCTCGGGGGCCATGTACTGTGGCGTGCCGATGATCGAGCCTTCCGTTGTAAGTGAAGCAACTATCGTAGCGTCGTTCGGTCCTATCTTGGCGGTCGACTTGGCGAGGCCAAAGTCCAGCACCTTCACCCCATCGCGCGTCAGCATAATGTTGGCCGGTTTCACATCGCGATGCGTGACTCCGGCGCGATGAGCGCGGTCAAGAGCATCGGCAATCTGCGAAGCAAGGAGGAGCGCCTGCTCCAGCGGGATCGGCCCTTTTTCGATACGCGCCGCGAGCGTCTCGCCGTCCATCAGCTCCATCACCATGTAACTGGTTCCATCTTGGACGCCGATGTCAAAGAGCGTGCAAATGTTCGGATGATTGAGCGACGCCACAGCCCGAGCCTC
>JAYVRS010001056.1:0-3149 GCA_043776185.1 Bryobacteraceae bacterium
CGCGGGGAACATCATCAATCTCGCTTCAGTCGCCTCGCTCATTGCCGTCGAGCGCCGCTTGGCCTATTGCGTCAGTAAAGGGGCGGTGCTCTCGCTCACGCGGGCCATCGCGATTGACTACGCGGCCCAGGGCATCCGCGCCAACGCTATCTGCCCCGGCACCGTGGATACGCCGATGATCCGTGGCTACGTCGAGAAGTACTTTGGCGACGATGTCGCCGGCACCATGGCCACGCTGCACGCCCGCCAGCCCGTGGGCCGCATGGGCACCGTGGAAGAGATTGCCTCGCTCGCCGTTTACCTGGCCAGCGATGAGAGCCGCTACCTCACGGGAGCGGCCATACCGATCGATGGAGGATGGACCGCCAAATGAAAATCACGCGCCTCAGTTGGGCCGTTATCGAAGCCAACTACGATTGGACCCTCGTGCGCCTGGATGCCGAAGGCGGCCTCTCCGGCCTCGGCGAAGCCTACATGGGCCCCGGCCTCACCGCCATCCTGCGCGAGCTGCGTCCGCTCGTGGTCGGTGCTAACGTCTTCCAGATCGAGCAGATCGTCCGCCGCCTGCGCGGCTGCACGGTCCACGCCTCGCCCGGCGTCTGCTACCACGCCATCGCCGGTATTGAAGCCGCCCTGTGGGACTTACTCGGTAAAACCACCGGCCAGCCCATCTGGAAGTTACTCGGCGGGTATTTTCGTGATCGTGTGCGCGTCTATGCCGACTGTCACGCCGGCGACGCCTTGGATAGCATGTCCAGCGTCCTGCAGTCGCGCAAACCCTCCTGGAGCGGCGAACCGGTATCGGCCTCCGACGTCAGCCTGAAGCACCACGGCTGGGATCCTTCCGAGACTGACTTCCCCGGTCCCGACAAGTATCAGGCCCGCGCCAGTGAGATGGCGGCCCGCGGCTTCACCGCCCTGAAGTTCGATGCCGACATCCCTACGCCCTATCCCACCGACAATTACAATCGCTCGCTCCGCCGCGAAGAGATCGACTTTGTCTACGAACGCCTGAAGGCTGTCCGCGAGGCCATCGGCCCCAGGGTCGACCTCGCCGTCGATTGCCACTGGAATTACACCACCGCCGATGCCATTAAGCTTGGCCGCGCCCTGGGCTCCCTCGACTTACTCTGGTTGGAAGATCCCATTCCGCCGGAAAATGTCCGCCAACTGCGCGCCGTTCAAGCCGGCGTGCCCATGCCCGTGGCCACCGGCGAGAACCATTACTTACTCACTGATTTTCTGCGGTTGATCGAAGACGGCGAAGTCCGCGTACTGGCACCCGATATCCAGAAGATCGGCGCGCTCGATGCCAAGGCGCTGGCGCGCACCACCGACGCCATGGCCACCAGCCTTGCCATTCACAACATCAGCAGCCCCATTGGCACGCTCTTCTCCGCCCACCTCTGCGCCACCGTTCCAAACTTCCTGGCCCTCGAATGGCACGGCGCCAGCGTCCCGTTCTGGGACGACTTATTTTTTGAACCCATGATTGTCAAGGGCGAAATCCACTTACTCGACCGCCCCGGCCTTGGACTTACTCTCAACGAAGACGTCGCCTACCGTTACCGGAAACCCGGCGAGGAGTTCTTCGTATGAAACCTCTGTGTCTCGCTCTCTGCGCGTTCAACCTACTCGCCGCCGTGCATCAGATCAAGCCCGGAGACGACCCTCAGGCCACCTTCGACCGCGCCGCCGCCGGCGATCGACTCGTCTTTCTTCCGGGCCTCCACCTGCATGGGCTCAAGAAACACCGCTCCCTGCTCTACGTCGACAAGGCCATCGACATTGAGTTCCAACCCGGCGCGACACTCAAGCTGAAGGACCGCGCCACCGTTCTTGAGAAGACCCCCGAAATCACCACCGACCACGGCGCACCCAAAACCCTCGACGACTTCTCAGTTGGGGGCGACTACGACCTGGGCCTTGGCCCCGCCATTTACACCATCCGCATCGATAGCCAAGGCAACGACGGCGCGCCCGACACCTTCACTTGGGGCGCCGGCAAGATCTTTACTTACAAGCACCAGCGCGTCCCCATCACCGGCGACTGGCAGACGCTGAGCCATGGAGTGCAAATCCGTTTCGACCGCAGGAGCGGCCATAGCCTCGACAGCCTATGGTTTCTTTCCTACGATGGCCCAGAAGCCTATGGCATCCGCATCGGGCACGGTACCCAACCGGACTATATCGAAAACGTCCGTATTTTCGGCAAAGGCACCATCGACCTTAACTTACCCCATAACGTCGAGCCCAGTTTACTCGTCAAAAACATCAACGCCTGCATCCTCGTGCACGGGCGGGTGCGCAACGTGAGTATTGAAGACGTCACCATGACCAATACCAACCGCTCCGTGATGCTCTACGGCGAACATACCGGTAAGTTTCTCCAAGGCGGTGCGACGGGGCCCGGGGAAAGCTTCGATGTGCAGAACATCTTCATCACCCGCACCCGCACCATCAACCCGTTGGGGAGTGGTTACTTACTCGGCCACCCTTCGCATCGAGGTTTATTGACTAACGTCCGCTGTAACTACAACTACATGGAAACCGCCACGACGGCCATTGAGCCGAACTTCAACCTGAACCAATACGAAGTGATCGGCAACGTCATCAAAAGCGATGGCCGCGGCATCCATTGCTGGCGGCGGTCCACCAATGGCCTCGTCAAAGACAATGTCCGCATCGACGATGCCACCGGTAAGGAGGTGGTGATGGTGAATGCTCCTGGCGCCTGGCAGCCGCCCGAAAACATCGTCCTGCGCGACAACCGCAACCATTTGAGCGATCCGCTTGGTTACTGGGCCAATGTCAGCGGCGGCTTCAGTAACTCGGCTACGGGTGCCTATTCCACCGTAAACGGCGGCCGCCAAAACGAAGCCGCCGCCACTTACTCCCAGGCCCAAGGTTGGCAGGCCCGCACCAAGCGTCCCGGAGAAAGCGCCTTGGCCGGCGGTGCATTTGCCAAACCCGGCGATGCCCAAGCCAGCGAACTCGTCGCCCATGCGCTCACCACTAGTGACGCCCCTATCGAACTTCGCCTCGCCGGCAACGCCGAACTCACCCTCGGCCCCAACGTCACCGTCGCCTATCGCATATTGGTCGCCGCCCGCAGTGAGAACGGCCAACACCAAGCCGCGTTCTCCGCC
>JAYVRS010001057.1:0-3148 GCA_043776185.1 Bryobacteraceae bacterium
CGGCCGGCCGGACCGGCGCAATCTGATCGGCGAGTTGCAGGCTCAGGGCTATCGCTACGTCACGACCGCCGCCGGGCTTCGCGGCTTGTCCTACGGCCAGCCCGCCATTGGGCTATTCAAGGGTTCGCTGAACCCCGCGGCTAATACCAACGGGATCACGACGGCGGCCGATGTCAACATGGATGTCGCCTATGACAAGCTTGGGTTCACCCGTCCCGCCTCGGAACCGTCGGCCGCTCTTGGTACCTTTACCGACCAGCCGATGCTCGACTTGATGACCCAGAAGGCCATCGATATTCTCTCGACCAGCTTCTCCGGAACACCCTTTGTGCTCATGGTGGAGGGCGCATCCATCGACAAACAATCGCACTCGAATCATGCCGCGGGCACCATTTGGGACACGATTGAATTCGACAAATCGATTGGAGTAGCCCGGTCGTGGGCGGCCAAGCGGTTTACCAAGGACACGCTGATCGTCGTCACGGCGGACCATGATCAGTCGATGAGCATCATCGGTGTGAGTAACAACCAGGACTCCGAATACTTCGACCGGACGAAGAACGAAAACGTAAGATTCAAGACCACCACCGGCGACCAGAATTTCATCGTCTTCGGCGACTCTGCGACAAACGCGCGCGCGGGCCTGCCTTTCATTAACTCGAACGCCGGGACCGCAAACAACGGAGGAGCAGCAGGCATGCCGATGACCTTCGCCTCGAAGACCTCGGCTACTGACCCGGCCAGCAACACTTACTCGACTTACTTCGGTTCGCCGGCCTATTCGCTGGATACCAGATCCGGGTATCCGTTGAATACTGGGGCCAACGTCCGCCGCCTGGCCGTGGGCTTCCGAACGGGTGACCATACCGGTTCCAGCGTGCCGATCACGGCGGAGGGCCCCGGCGCCTTCCTCTTCAACGGTTACATGGACCAGACCGATATCTTCTTCAAGATGGCCGCCGCGCTCAGCAATGACACAAGCGACATCGATAAAATGCTGGAGCTGATGACTACCGGCAACAAGTATCCCAAGTCCGTGGGTAAGTAGGGTGTTGATCTTCCGTCCCTATTTCGTGGTGTGGCTTCTAGCCGCACCACTTTTTTTCTATTCGGCACTTGCGGCAGAGGATGAGCGGGAGTTACTGCGCTTCACGCTGGAGGAGGACCCCACGAAAGTGGTCGCAATGCTCGGTACTCCGGCTCAGGTCGGCGAGGCCGGGCCAAACCATTTCTGCTGGTACTGGCAGCTCAACCCGGCGGACGGCCACGACCACAGCCACATTCTGCTCTTCCGCAAAGAAGATAAGAAGTTGGTGAGCGTAACCCGTAATTACGCTGAGCCGGAGAATGTCGACGGAATGTTTCCCGTAAGGGAGAGCCGAGCTTATTACTGGCAAAATGGTGCCCAGCCCCGGTGGCCAGTTCGCGTCCGGATGCTGGGCGACAATCGGGTATTGATTGCCATGGGGGTTGCCGAGCCAGGCCAGCGGACCAATCAGGTAGTGCTGATTCACCGCGGTGAGTTAGCCGGCTACTTGCCTTGGTTGCAGGAACAACTCAAGGGGGAGTGAAGGTTAGCTGGACGCCGAAGAGGTTTTTCCGCCGCGCAGTGCAGACCAGACTTGATGATAGTGCTCCAGCAAAGTGAAATTGGGATTCGGCAGCCAGGAGACGACTCGGTGGGACCACTCGACATACTCAATCAACCTTTCGGCGGTCCGCGAATTGTACCACCCCTTGCGTGGATGGTCCCCGGACGATAGAATGCAGCCGGGGATCCGAGCCGGGCGAAGTCTTCTCCTCACAATGATCCAAATCAGCGTCCCTTCCTGTTTATGGATGGCAACCCCATCTGTTCGGATGGGGACTGGCTGCGGCATTTTCGTTGATGGCGGTCTTCCCGACGGCGGAGCGAGCCCGGCTGGCAGCGGCGCTGGGCGCGGCGATTCGCCATCGCTTCGCCCTTGATCGCACAGCTCGATTGGAGCGGCATTCATCCCTTGCTGCGGCAGTACTTCGTGCCCGATGGGGTGCTGTTCGGATTCTTCCCTTGGGCGTCGTTGCTGGCCTTCGGGCTGGCGGTGGGCTGCGCCATCCGGTTGACGGCGGTGGAGAACCTGAACCGCTTGCAGCAATGGATCTCCGTGGGCGGATTGCTGGCGATCTACATAAGCCAGTACCTGTCGAACCTGCCGTTTTCACTTTACGCCAAGAGCGAATTCTGGATCGATAGTCCTTGGCTGATCTTCATCAAAACCGGAATCTGTATGCTGTTGTTGGCCACGGGCTACGTCTGGACGCAATACGTTGCGAAGCCCGGCTGGAGCTGGATCCGCCAGTTAGGCACGACATCGTTGCTGGTCTATTGGGTGCATGTGGAGCTGGTTTATGGGCGCTGGTTTTGGTATTGGAAAGAAAATCTCACCATTGGGCAAGCGAGCTTGATGGCGCTGCTGGTGATTGTAATGATGGTGGCGTTGTCCTATGCGCGTACAAATTGGGAGCGGCTGAAGCCGGGTTGGGTGCCGGCGATGGCTGATTTCCGTAGCCGCAGCTAAACCTAGGGAGCTTCGTCGATAGCTAGAATGAATGATCTTAAGCCGGCGGCCAGGGCCGCGGACAGGGCGGGGTCCCCGAGAATTTGGTCGGGCGAGAGTGACTTGCCGAGGAGGTGCAGCGTCAGCGGGGCCTTGACGAGGGTCTCGGTGATTCTGCAACGAGCCTTCGTCGGTCGACTTCTGCTACCCCGTGGGCATGGACTACGTCTCCTGCTCTCCATACCGCCGGTCTGGCGGCGGCGCAACCGGCCATCACCAAGAAGAGCGGCGATAAGGGTCAACCGTTCGGCTTAGTCTTTCGCGACACCACACGGGCCACCGCGTGGATGCCCGTGGATGGTCCGTTTTCTTGAAAGCGCCGCTACCGCCGGTAGATGCCGACGCAGCCACTCCACCATCTCCCGCTTATAGGGCTCCGATTGCGCCGGCGAAGACTCCCAAGCCCGAATGCCATGGCCGGCCCCCGGGACGGCGAACAGTTGGCAAGCCGCGCCCACCGCCTTCATGCTCTCGCACATGGCGCGCGACTGGTCAATCGGCACCAACGAGTCGGCATCCCCGTGGATCAAAAGGAAGGGCGGCATATCCGG
>JAYVRS010001058.1:0-10737 GCA_043776185.1 Bryobacteraceae bacterium
GGCGGCCCTTTCCCATGCGCGCGCCGGCGTCGATATGGTGGCCCCATCCGACATGATGGACGGCCGCGTGGGGCGCATCCGTTCCGCTTTGGATGCCGCAGGTTACTCAAATCTCCCGATCATGTCTTATGCCGCGAAGTTCGCTTCGGCTTACTACGGGCCGTTTCGGGAAGCGGCAGAATCGGCCCCCCAGTTTGGCGATCGGCGCAGTTATCAAATGGACCCGGCCAACGGTCGCGAAGCACTGCGCGAGATGGAGTTGGATGTCGCCGAGGGCGCCGACATTCTGATGGTGAAACCGGCTGGCGCTTACCTGGACGTTATTCGGGCCGCGGCCGAACGTTTCCCGCACCCCATCGCCGCTTACCAGGTGAGTGGCGAGTATAGCCAGATTCACGCCGCCGCGCGGATGGGGTGGCTCGACCTGGAGCGGACGATGCTCGAAAGCCTAGTCGCCATTCGCCGCGCGGGGGCCAGCATTGTGATGACTTACTTCGCTAAGGACGTCGCGCGATTACTGGGATGAAGCAAGACTTACGTTTTGAGTGTCAGCCCGCCTGTGCCAAGTGCTGTGAGGTGGCCGGTTACGTCTATCTCTCGGAGGACGATGTTACTCGCATCGCCGGTCTGCTGCAGCAGACTCAAGCGGAGTTTGAAAAGCAATATGTCTATCGCACTAAACACTCCCGCCGGTTGCGGAAGCCGGGCCGGGGCAAGCAATGCGGCTTCTTGAAGGGGAAGCTATGCAGCATCCATGAGGCCAAGCCGGTGCAATGCCGATTGTTCCCGTTTTGGCCGGAGTTAGTGGAATCCCGCGACGAGTGGACGAAGACCGGCGACTGGTGCCCGGGTATCGGGCAGGGCAAGTTGATTAGCATTTCGACGGCCCTGCAGGTGGCCGACGAAATGCGGAAGGCTTATCCTGATACCTACGCTTGAACATGCGCGAGCACGGCGGGCGAAAACCGCTGGAGTGCTAATTTAGGCGCTGCGTGCCACACTAGGAGTGGCCCCCATGCACCCTGCCCCTCTGTTGGATCACTTTGAGAACCCGCGCAACGTCGGCGACTTGCCCGCTCCGGCGCAAACCGTGGAGGTGAGTAATCCGGTGTGCGGCGATATCTTGCGCCTTAGCGTCACCTGGGATGGAGACGTGGTGAAGGAGGTTCGCTACCGCGCCCGCGGCTGCACAGCCTGCGTGGCGGCTGGCTCGGCGCTCACGGAGATGATGGAGGATCAAACCCGCGCTCAGGTGCAAGCGATCAACCGTGAAGCGATTGATCTTGCCTTAGGCGGACTGATCCCTGAATCGAAGCACGTCGCGGTGCTTTGCCTCGACGCGATTCGGGCTCTGATCCGGTAGACTTTCATGAGCCAATCGGAAGCCGTCTTTCTCGACTTTTCCTGCCGCAAGCTAGACCAACTGGCCGGCAGCATCGCGGTTTGCCTCGATGCGCTCGATGACGCGGAGATCTGGGCCCGGAGCAACGAGAGCTCGAATGCCGTCGGAAACCTTGTGCTGCATCTGGCGGGCAATGTCCGCCAATGGCTTTTGTGCGCTGTGGCTGGCGCTCCTGATCAGCGTCAGCGCGATACCGAATTTTCCGCGCGCGCATGGGGGCGGGTGGAACTGCGCGAACTGCTCACCCGCACCATTCAAGAATCGATCGCAGTGTTGCAGGCCTTGCCCCACGGCCGGCTCCTCGAGGTGATCGAAATCCAAGGCTTTCGACTTACGGTGCTGGAGTCGATTTACCATGTAGTGGAGCATTTTTCCGGCCACACTTACCAGATTATTCTATTGGCGAAAGCGCACCGCGACCAGCCCTTTGACTTTTACTCCTATCTTTCCGGTCCCCACGAAACCGAAACGCCCTGAACGGCCTGCTTAGAATTCGAAGCGAAGCGCCATCTGCATCGTCCGATTATTCTTCGCCCGCGAAATGGTCCCGCCGCTGATGTATTTGAGCATCGCCTCCACGCGGTGATTGATTCTTTGGGAGTGAGTAAGTGGTCCACTTTGATGCCGAAATTGTCATAACTAGTCGTGCCGTTACCTAAGAGATCAAGTTATTCGGCACGCTCAGATTTGGGGCTGGGAAATAGGCTGCGAGCTTCGCGGCTTCCGGATTAAGCCTAGACAAAGAAAGGAGCGCGAGCCAGAGGGTCAGTAATCCTCAGCGGACGCCCGAAGGCATCGACCGCTTTCGCGAAATCGCCGTGCAGTATTCCGGGGTGCGGCACGACGCCCGTTGCGTCTTGCCATCCACTAGGCGAAGCGCCTCCCAAGTAAATAAGAGAAGGAGCGATTGCGGCCTTTGTAGAGTTTTGGAAGCCACACCGGCCCCGACGGTGGCGCCAAACGCTGACATGGGTTTATCGCAGATCAGCGACGAGTGAAATCCGGGGCCTGGCCTGTCCAGCACGGATGAACCTTGAGCCCCATCAAGGTGGCGATTCCGGGAGCGATATCGATGTTGCCGAGTGGCCGGTGAAATACTTTGCCTCGCGGCACTCCTGGGCCCGCGAATAAGATCGGCACTTCGATCTCCGCTTTCGACAAACCTCCATGATTCTTCTCCACACCGCCATGGTCGGCGGTCAGCACGACAAGGGTGGAGGCCTCGTCGCCCGTCGACACGATGGCCGCCACAACCGCGCCGATGTAACCGTCGGCATCCGCCACCGCTTGCGCGTACTCCGGCGACTCCCAGCCGACCCCGTGCCCCGTATGGTCAACGTCGTCGAAGTGCACCAGCATGAAATGCGACCGCTGCTGCTTCCAGTAAGTCACCGCCGCCTCGGACGTCGCCTTCGAGCCCTGCGGATGGGCGACGTAGTCGACAGAGCTTCGCTCGACCAACCTCGCAAAGCCATGCCAATCGTGGATGATCGCGATCTTCGCCCGGGGCCGTTGCTGCCGCATTACGCCGACGATCGTCGGGAAGATATCGTCCGAATCTATGCAGGTGGGCGGAACCTGAAATTTGTGGCGCTCCCATTCATTCGACGTGATGCCATGCCGCTCGGGACCTGAGCCCATGAGAATCGAGGCCCAATTGGGGCTGCTGACGGTGGGGATGATGCCGCGCCCCGTCGGGTTCCAACTGCCCCGATCGATTAAGCGCTGGACGTTCGGTGCCCTCCCCGCCTTCAAGGCCGCGCCAATTCCAGCCGCCCCCATGCCATCTACGCCAATCAATACGACCCGCTTAGGTTTCGGCGCGCCAAACGAGAGAGCGACCGTAATGGTCAGCGCGAAAAGTAAATTCTTCACGCCTACAATTTTGCCACTAACTCCTCTACTAGCCAGCACAACTGTTTTTCCGTATACGCGCCCGGGCCATCGGTTAAGATAGGGCCTTGAAGCCTATTCCGAAATTGGATCTTCCCGCGGAAGCTCGCCTGGAGCAGCGCTTTCGACAACTTCTCGATGCGGCGCCCGACGCCATTCTCGAAGTGGATGGCGAAGGGCGGATCATCTTGATGAACCAGGCGGCAGAGCGCTCTTTTGGCTACCGGCGCGAAGAACTTCTGGGTCAGTCGATTGAGGTGCTGGTGCCGCAGGGGGCCCATGCCCGCCACGCTGGTCATCGCCATGGGTACCAGCAGTCCCCGGAGATTCGGCCGATGGGTAGCGGGCTGGAACTAGAAGCTCAGCGTAAGGATGGTTCCTGTTTCCCGGTCGAAATCAGCTTGAGCCCATTGCAATACGAAGGGGAGCGTCGCGTTACCGCTATTGTCCGCGACGTATCGGAGCGCCACCGGATCCAGCGGAAGTTGCGCGAAGTGCAGGAGCAGCATGCGCGGGAATGGGCGGCGACGAACGCGCAACTGGAGGCGCGCAACCTGGAGATTGAACGCGCCAATCGGCTTAAGAGTGAATTTCTGGCCAGCATGAGCCATGAGTTGCGAACCCCGCTGCACACGATCATTGGCTTTTCCGAGTTACTGGGTGAGGGTCTGGACGGCGACCTCAACGCCACGCAGAAACGCTTCGTCGAGCACATCCATCGCGATTCGCTCCACTTACTCGAGTTAATTAACGATATCCTCGATTTGAGTAAGATCGAAGCGGGCCGGCTTGAGCTGCGCTACGGCATTTTTGAGTTCGAAAGTGCCCTACAGGAGATCCTGGCGACGGTGCGTCCGCAAGCGGCGGCTAAGTCGCAGCGACTGCGGGTCAACGCCGCCGAGGGCCTCAGCCTGGACGCTGACCGGGTTCGCTTCAAGGAGATTCTCTACAACTTACTCAGCAACGCTGTCAAGTTTACCGGAGAGGGCGGTGCCATCAGCATCGCCGTGTTACGGGAGGGCGAGTTTGCGCGAGTTGATGTGGAAGATACGGGCATCGGGATTGTCCCGGAACAGCAGATCGCGGTGTTCGATGCTTTCCATCAGGTTGGTTCGACGACCAAAGGCGTTCGGGAAGGCACCGGCCTAGGGCTGGCGATTACGCGGCATCTGGTGGAGCAACATGGTGGCCACCTCAGCCTCGAGAGCACGGTGGGGAAAGGGAGCCGTTTCAGTTTTACCATCCCACTCGAAACCACGCAACGCGCGGCTCGCGAACGACCCCTGGTTCTGGTGCTCCACCACGACCGCACCGTTCTGGACGATTGGTCGCATGAGCTTACCGGCGGAGGCTATCAGGTGGCGATGGCATTATTGGCACGCGATGGTTTTCAGCTGGTCGAGCGCCTGCGCCCGGACGCTATTGCCCTGGGCCCGAATCTGGGCGAGTTCAGCGAGCGCTTACAAGAACACGTGGCCTTTGCGTCGATCCCCATCATCCCGCTCCCCGAGAAACCGGATGCTGGCTTGGTGCTCGCCGCACTGCGGAACCGCCGATGAAAACGATTCTGATAGCCGACGACCGTGATGCCAGCCGTGAGTTACTCCGCGCCGTTCTGCTGGCCGAAGGTTACCAGGTCATCGAGGCCGTTGACGGGCGCGACGCTCTCATGAAGGCAGATACCGTTTTGCCTCACTTAGTCTTACTCGACTTACAAATGCCCGTGATGGATGGCTTCGCCGTCGCCGCCGCCCTACGGCGGGATCCTCGTTTTGCCCAGACGCCGATCATTGCCCTGACGGCCAGCGCCATGCAGGGTGATCGCGAGAAGGCGCTTGCCATTGGGTTTAGCGCTTACATCACTAAGCCAGTGCGTCTGGCCGCCTTGCGTTCGGAGATTGCCGTTTGGTTGCCATGAATCAACCCATCTCGATCCTGATCGTCGACGACCATGCGGCGAGCCTGGAATACCTGGCGAGCGCGCTGCGGCCTACAGGCGTAACCATTTACACCACTCAAGATCCGGAAGAAGCCCTACGCCTCGTCGTCGCGTACCAACCTCGCATCGTTTTAACCGACTTAGTGATGCCTAAGCTGACGGGCATCGAGTTACTCGAACGCATTATGGCGATTGACGCCACCATTGATGTAGTGCTGATGACGGCGCACTACACGACCGAGACGGCCGTGGAAGCGATTAAGAAAGGCGCGTGCGACTATCTCAACAAGCCCCTCTCCGTGCAGGCGCTCCGCGAGCGGGTAAACCATCTACTAACTGCGGCGCAGCGTCAACCGTCTGAGGAGGAAAGCTGCCACGGCATAGTGGGCCGCAGCGCCACGATGGTGGATTTGTTCTCCCGCCTGCGGCGCATCGCCCCGCACTATCGCACGGTCTTGATCGCCGGCCCCACCGGCACCGGTAAGGACTTGGTGGCTCGGGCGTTGCATGACCTCAGCCCTGTGGCGGCGGGACGATATGTCGTGCTCAACTGTTCGGCCGTGGTGGAAACGCTTTTTGAAAGCGAACTCTTCGGGCACGTCCGCGGTGCATTTACCGGAGCCGCCGTCGATAAGATGGGGCTCTTTGAACATGCTCATGAGGGCACTTTGTTTTTGGACGAAATCGGCGACATGCCCCTGGCTACGCAAGCCAAGCTGCTGCGTGTGCTGCAGAATCAAGAAGTGCAGCGGGTAGGTTCGCTCAACATACGCAAAGTAACTGTCCGGGTCATCGCCGCCACTAACATTGACTTACGCGAAGCCGTCGCCAAGGGCCGCTTTCGCGAAGATCTGTTCTACCGCCTGACGATGTTGGAGATCCGCGTCCCCCCTCTAGCGGAGCGGCCCGAGGACATCAATCTCCTGGTGCCACACTTTGTGGCCAAATTCGCCGCAGAGTTCGGCAAGCGTATTACTGGCGTGACGCCCCGAGCGCGGTTGGTGCTCGCCGCTCATTCGTGGCCCGGTAACGTGCGGGAATTGGAGAATGCCATCGGCCACGCCTGTATCATGGCCCAGTCGGAGTTACTCGACACCGGCGATTTGCCGCCTCACCTGTGTTCGCGCGCGGAAGCGCCGACGCTGGAGCTTGAGTCACCGGTCGAAAATGCGCTCGACCAGCAGGAGCGAGCCTTGGTTGAACGGGCGCTGGCCGATGCCCGGGGCAATCAATCGATCGCCGCCAAGAGCCTGAACATTGGGCGCGACGCCCTGCGGTACAAGATGAAGAAACACCGCCTGCTCTAGTTGGCGCAAAGCTGCGTCATTTGGCGCAACTCTAAAAGCTCAATCTGGCCAATTGCCCAGCAAATCCGCCAAACTGACCTTGGCCACCCAAGTGCTCTAGTTAGTCGGCATGACTATCGAGAACCTGGTAACGCGAAACGTCGCCACCGTGGACTCCTCCGCTACCGTTGTTGACGTCGCGAAGGAGATGCGCAACCGTCATGTAGGCGCGCTGGTCGTTACGGAGGCTCATGGAGCAGCTTTAAAGCCGGTCGGCATCGTAACGGACCGCGACTTGGTGGTTGGCATTCTCGCGCTGGACCTCGCCCCTAGCCGGCTCACCGCCGGTGACGTGATGAGCGCGCACCCCTTCACCATCCGGCTGGAGGATGACGCGGACGCCGCTATCCGCCGCATGCGAGGCCTAGGTGTTCGGCGAGCGCCGGTGGTTGACGGCGCCGGCCATCTGCGGGGCCTTTTTTCAATGGATGATTATCTTGAACACTTGGCAAACGGTCTGCGGGAGGTTTCCATTCTCATCGCTCAAGAGCGCAGGGAAGAAGAGAAGTCCCGGCTAGCTTTGCCATAACGAATCGTTAAATAGAACTGGAGAATCTTTAGCATGTTACCCTTCCGGCGAATCCTATTTCCCGTCGATCACTCTGAACCTTGTAAGTTGATGGTCCCCTCGGTCATCAGCATGGCCAAGCACTTCCATAGTGAAATCACGCTGTTACACGCGTGCCCCTGGCCCCTAGCCTTTTACGGCGAGCAAATGCCCGCCGGATATATCGTTCCGGAGGTGATGGAAGCCGCCGAGAGGGAGCGGCTCGCCAAGTTCGCGGTGGAGATGTTCCCTGGCGAAGCAGTTCATCAAGTGGTAGTGGTGGACGATGCGGTGATGGCCATTCGCAGTGAGGTGGAGCGCAACGGCACTGACCTGATCATGATGCCCACGCGCGGACACGGGGTTCTGCGCCGTCTGCTGCTCGGCTCGGTGACCGCCAAAGTGTTGCACGATCTCAGCTGTCCGGTGTGGACCGGGGCCCATAATGCATTGTCGCTTGGCTCCGAGCCTTATCGCTCCATTATCTGCGCAGTAAGCTTGGGTGAAGAAACGTCGGCCATTGCTCAAGCCGCGGCCGCTTTGGCTAAGTCCTTTGGGGCAAAGCTCTCATTACTCCATGTGGTTGAGTCGCAGCCACCGGTCGCCGACATTGACTACGGCCCGTACCTTACTCAATTGATGGATAACGCCCAGGCCCGGCTGGAAGATCTCAAACGCGAGTTTCTGATTGATGCATCCATCGCCGTGATGGAGGGCCCCATTACGGGCTGTCTAAATGACGAGGTGGCACGCCGGTCGGCCGACTTGATCGTCGTCGGACGTGGCCATGATCAGGACGCGATAGGACGTCTTTGGTCGCGGCTCTACGACATTGTCCGCGAGTCGCCCTGCCCGGTCTTAAGTATCTGAAGCGAACAGAACAATAGAGGGCGGCCCTGAGGCCCGTCCTCGCCAACCCATCAGGAGAATATCAGTGTTTGGAGTCTTTATGTTCATTTGGTCGTTCGCGCTGATCAGCGGGATCACCATGGTGTGGTTACTCGCGTGGGCCATTCGCAAGGGCGAATTTCGCGATTTACGCCAAGGTGCGCGCATGATCTTCGACGATGACGAACCTATCGGCGTAGTTACCGATCACTTCCCAGGAGAACGCCGATGATCGCCCAACCTATACCGCCCATCGTCGTTCCCGAGGTGGAAGCGCGGATCGAAGTAGATGGATCCAGCCGCCCCGTCATCGTCCTCTACTGGGGCAGCAGTCTGCTCTGGTTGACGATCGCGTCGCTGGCGGGTCTCATCAGTTCTATTAAATTGCACTCCCCCGAGTTTCTCGGCGGCATCGAGTGGCTTACCTTCGGCCGCATCCGCGCGGTTCATTGGGATACCGCTATCTACGGCTTCGGCGGGCTGGCTGCTTCGGGCACCCTGCTTTGGTTACAAGCGCGTCTTTGTCAGGTCCGGCTGCCCTATCGCAACTTACTCCTGGTTGGTGGAGTGGTCTTCAATATTGGTCTCCTGGTGGGCTCAATCGGTGTCCTGATGGGCCAGTCGACCGGCGTCGAAACGCTGGAATTCCCCCTCTACGCGATGCCGCTCCTGGTCGTGCCCTACGTCTTTATCATCATTGCCAACTTCACCATGTACTTCAAGAAGGTGACGAAGCACACTTACGTTTCGCAATGGTATCTGATGGCGGTAACCGTTTGGTTTCCCATTCTGGTGCTCTCGGCGGAAGCCTGCACGAACTTAGGCGCGGTTGACGGTGTAGCGCAAGCCATCGCCAATTGGTGGTACGGCCACAACGTCGTCGGCCTCTTCGCGACACCTACCGGCATCGCCGCTGCTTACTATCTCATTCCGAAAGTGATCGGCAAGCCAATTCATAGCTACCACTTATCTTTGCTTGGCTTTTGGTCTAACGCGATCTTCTATAATTGGGCGGGCACCCACCACTTAACTGGTGGCCCCCTTCCGGCCTGGACCATTACTCTAGGTGTCGTCGGCAGCCTGATGATGTTTATCCCGGTGATCACCATCGGCATCAACCACCACATGACGATGCGCGGAAGCTTTCACTTGCTCAAGACCAGCCCCACTCTGCGTTTTGCGGTGATGGGCTCCATGATCTATACGCTTTCAAGCTTTCAGGGCTCGCTTGAGGCGCTGCGCAGCCATCAGGAAGTCACCCACTTTACGCATTACACGATCGGCCACGTACACTTTGGCATGTACGGCTTTTTTGCCCCGCTGATGTTCGCCATGATGTACTATGGCATGCCCCGTCTGATGGACCGGGAGTGGAGTAGCGCTCGTCTGATTCGGATCCATTTCTGGTGCACTCTGGTCGGCATGCTCATTTACGTGTCTGCTATGTGTTACGCCGGAGTTCGCCAAGGTCTGATGATGAATGACCCGTCCATTCCCTTTCTCAATATCGTCCGATTCACCATTCCCTATCTGGCCATACGCACGCTGGGCGGCGTGATCCTGCTTACCGGTACGATCGCCTTCCTGATTAACTTCGTCCGGATCATCACCCCGCACAAGTACACCTGGAAGACCCCAACCATGCTGGATAGCGAACGCAATTGGAAAGAGTTAGTGGAGAAGGAAAAGAACGACAATGGAGCGACTAACTAAATGAGCCGAACATTCATTCTCGCTTTAGGTATCTTTCTGACGATTGCTTCATCCATTACCGGTTTGGTGATTATCCCCAACTGGCAGTTTCAATCGCTGAAGCCCGTCGTGAAGCTCGATGGCACTCGCTACCCGGAGGTCTACTTTGGCGACCAGGCCAAAGGTCGCGAGATCTATATCAGTCAAGGCTGTATTTACTGCCACACTCAACAGGTGCGCATGAAAGGCTACGGGGCCGATATCCGTCGTGGATGGGGCACTAGGCGCAGCGTGCCGCGTGACTATCTGATGGATCGTCCCCACCAACTCGGCACGCAGCGCATGGGGCCGGATCTGGCCAGTATCGGTGCCCGGCAGCCCTCGCTTGCTTGGCATGCGTTGCACCTCTACAACCCACAACTCACTTCGCCCGGTTCCATCATGCCGCGGTTCGAATATTTATTCCGCGAGATTCGGACCGGCGAGTCGGTTCCCCAAGACGCGGTCAAGGTTCCGCAGCAGATCGGCGGCATCACCCACATCGCGCCCAACGATCGGGGCCGCGCGCTCATCGCCTATCTAAAACGATTAAATCAGTCGTTCCTCTTGCCGGAGGCAAACCAATGAGTAATGTAACTCAACCAAATCCGGAATCAGATCCAGAGAAACGGCCGCAGCCCGACGCCGTCTTCACCCTGCATATGGCGGCGATGCGCGAAATGCAGGAACCCCGGGACGGTATCGCTCCCACCCCGGTTTCTTACATCATCTGCTGCTTCTTCGCCCTCTTATTTGGGGGATGGTACATGGGCTACTACGGCGGTGAATGGACGGCGAATGGCCTATCTGAACGACCAATTGCGGGCATTCCGCCGACCCCGCCGCCGCAGGATCCCATGGTTCTCGGGAAAGAAGTCTTCGGCGGTTGTCTACAGTGCCACCAAGCAACCGGCCTGGGGGTGCCCGGTACCTATCCTCCACTCGCCAGTTCAGAAATCGTCTTGGGAGAAAAGCGCCGTTTGATCGCGAT
>JAYVRS010001059.1:0-10732 GCA_043776185.1 Bryobacteraceae bacterium
CGACCGGTTGGAGTACTTACTGCGGACGAAGAAGCTGCGGATCGCGGTGGCGCCGTGGACGGAGCCGTTTATTCGGGAGTTGACGATGATGAAACGGGAATTACAGCCGTCGGGATATGTGACTTACTCGTCGCCCATTCACGACGATATGGTGATGGCGGTGGCGATGGCGGTTTGGTGGGCTTGGAAGGAGCATGAGCGTTACTTGGAAGTTGAGGGTCCGGTGGCGATTGTCAGTGGGGCGGGGGTGTTGGAGGCTCTGCCGGCGCATCCGCTGTGCCGCTCAGGCCCGGGTCAACTGATGGCGGAGCGGGGCGGGCGGTTTCGGTAGGGGTGTGGCGGCGATCCGTTGGTCGTTTGAATGTGGATGGGGTGATTTCGAGGCTAGGATTTCTGGATTCCACCTCGAAGGCGGCGCCCACTGGGTTAGGCCCCAGCGCGAGGTGGGCGGTAGTCTAAACGTGGCAGTGGCTTCAGGCATGGTTGGTCACCAAGGAGCGGTTCCAATGCCTGATGCATGGGGGACATCTTGTTTTGTCCGCTTCCGGAGCCCACGTCGGTGGCAACAAACCAAGGGTAGTGCTGGCTTTCGCCGAAGTCTTGATCCTGCTCTTGGGGCCGTGATTGGCCGCTGCCGCGCATGACGTTCACCAAAGGATAGGAAACGCCTTGCACTTGGGTGGAGCCAATACACTCGAGGGCGGGCTGCGACCTATGTGGGGCGGGAAGCGCCATGGACTGGGATCGCGGTCGGCTGGCGAGGAAGTCTTCCCGAGTGTAGCGTTCCGTCCGGTTAACAGCACTAACGTGGTTGATATCGATGCGCACCGAGCCGAGTCCGATGGGCTTGCCGAGGCCAAGCTTGTGCCGGAACGATGGCGAGGGGCGGAGAGAATACAGCAAGAGCGACAGCTCTTGTGGAGAAAGGTTGTCGTAATCGAGGTGGAAGTGGAAACTGGATCCACGATCAACGGGTTGGATGATGACTTTTTGGGCGGCTTTGGCATCCTCGTTGCTGCGCCAAGGTTGGCCACCGTTAAAGGCCGGAGCATGGTGGAGATAGAACTTGCGACCGCGCACGCGGAAAGCGCTCGAGAGTTTTAACTCCGGCTTACAGACATAATGCCCTACTACTTGCCTATCAGGATTCGCCCGCGCGAAATACATACTTGGCGAGGGAGGTTTCGGTGAGGAGAGGATGCGGAGAGGCATCTCCGGCAAGCGGCCCGGGGCATGCGTCGCGATACCGGCGGAGAATCGGAGACGACCGGCGAGGGCGTAGGCGGGCCGGGCCGGTTTGGGAGTCGTGGCGGATTCGGTGGTTTGGTCTTCGACGAATCCAAAGAGCAATTCAGCGGCGGTGAGCGGGACCGCTGAGCGACCTTTCAGCCGTTGGGGGCCGAGGGGCAGCAGGTCCGGGGTGATTTGAGCGAAAAAATCGTGGCAGCGCGCAGGCGATTTGGCGTCCTTGGAAATCTCCTTGCGCCAAATGGAGGAGAAGCTGACTTCGGCTACACGGGTGCCTCCGATGCCGCCTTCAAGGCGGAAGTAAACAAGGTCTCCGGGCGTCAGGCGGAGCTTGCGGGTTTCCTCATTGGGGCTTCGTCGATCCGGACGGGTGCCTCGTGGCTCGTAGGGGCGCAGGTCTTCTGCATCCTCGCGCCATTGGTCGGTCATCTCGTCAGCAAGGCGCTCAAAACGCGTGATAACTTCCGCGGGCAAGGTTACCAATTCCTTGGGGTTGGCCAATTCATCTAAGTCGGGCTGGAAAGTAGCGGCTTCCGGGAAACGAATGAAGAGCTCGTGGGTCTTGGTGCCAGCGACCTGCCGGTTCGAACAACCTAAAGCCCTCAGCACACCCGCGACGCGAGGATCCTGCGGATTTTGTGACCGGCTTTGTTCAAGCACCGCCGGGCCTTTGAGCCGTATGCCTCCACCGCTGATGCCCCCGGCAGAATTCCAGGTTAGAGGAGCCAGCCGGAAATGCCCTTCGACGCCAGGTTGCCAGTTGGGAATAGCGGCTTCAAATTGAGCGGACTCGATGTCTTTACTCGGCTTCGGATCCCCGCGTTGGCCGATGTACGTCTTCAATACGGGCTGCGGGAAAAATGGCTTGTAGAGGGCTAGCGCTGGGGCGGCTTGGTTCTCTCGATACGTTGGGAGGCAGAGCGGCTTGAGGTAGTATCGGGGCTCCTTGCCCGCATCCAAGCGGCGGACCACGATACCGATGGCGGTAGGGATTCTATCGAGTTCGCCAGTGGCGGCGGCAGGGTTGCGGTAAGAATAGACGGCGGGGTTCTGGAGTACGCGTAAGGCTGATTGCGATGCGGCTTCGGCGACGGAGGAGATGAGTCCACGCAGGGATGAGGCGGGAAGAGCGGGTTGGTCATTGCCGGGGAGGTGGTAGTGTTCGAGTCGCGCGGGTTGGGCCGTAGAATCTCGCCGGGCACCGACGAAGATGGGGGTCTCGGCGGTAAGAGTGCAATGAATGCGGCCGGACTGAGTGCCGCTGACGTAACGGTCATGGGTGGCGTGCCCCAATTTGCCGGTTTCGACATCCGCGGTGGAAATGCCGGCGGGAGTGGCGGGCGAAACCGGAACGAACTGATAGGGGTTGAAGAACTCGTGCGGCCCGGCTTGAGCGCGGCTCATGGGTGGAGCGGCGAGAGTAGCTGCGGCTGGAGTGGCTTCGGCTGGGCGAAAGCCAGTGGCAAATCGAGCTTGGAGCGCTTCGGGAAGATGAGCTTTCCCAGCGCGGAGATCGACAGTCGCGTTACAGGTGCCATAGCCCTTGGCTGCGCCGTAGCCGATCGTGATATCGCCTTGGGCCAGGTCACGCAGCGTGAGACCGAGCAATAACCATGCCTCCTCTTGTGCGGCCAAGTCGGGAATGGCGAGTTGGAGAGCCTTCACATCAACACGCAGCGTGGTGCGGAAGCTGGGGCGATAGTAACTGTCGGCGTCGAACTTGAGGCTGTCCGCGCCGCCTCCGGTGAATCGATCAATGGCGACAAAGTCCTGAGAATGGGGGAGGCCCGGGTTGACGGTTCGGGTGCCCTGGAACTGGATAGGCGAACGCCATCCAGGCGCGCCGAAGAGTTGACATATAGGATCGAGGTTTTTGAGGTCGTGCTTTTTATGTACCGGACGCGGTAAGTCATCATCACCACGCGGACTGATAGTAGGGAGTTTGATCTCGGGGTGCATCGTGCGGTAGATCCGCTCGGCCTGGCTTCGTAAAGCGCCACGCAGAGATGACGGCGGTAGGCAAGGCGCGCCTTCGGGCGTTTTGAGTGGGGTAATGTTCCCGGGGTCCTGCGGCGTCGCACGCTTCTGGCGGCGGGCATGCGAAGTATCGTTGACGAGGAAGAAGCTGTTGGCTTGGATCGTGATGGGAAACTCGACCCATTCACGTATGGTTTGGAGATGACTCGAGGCAAGCGCCAACAAGTCAGTAGTCGGAACTTCAGACCGAAAGCGATCCAAGGGTTGGGCCGGTGCCCCGAGCCATTTGCCGGCCTCTTCTGCACCCATTCGATGAACCTTCCGGGGTTGCCAGGCGACGGATCCCCAGCCGTCGGACGTACTAGCGCCCAAGCGGGGCGCGGTGTCGGTGTGTTGGAACAGAGCCAGGGCGGCGAGCAATGTACCTGCGTCGGCCGACGAGATTCCGTTGGCCGAAAGCCGGACGGTGAATACGGCACCGGCAGGGACGTACTCGAAGTAGAAAAGCTTGTTTTCGGCGGCGGTCCGGGTGCGCCGGTCGATGGCGGTGTGGGCGGAAACGGCGGTGCCTCGATGGGCATCGAAGAACGGGGCGAACGCGCAGCCACCGCCGGGAACCAGCCGCGCATCCCAGAACTCGACCGCACCGCCCGAGCCCTCATCTTCGTTTTCATTCTGGTAGCCGAACAGGCGCTGACAGGCTAACGGGTCCAGCGCGGAGAGCGATGAGCGGAGAATGCCCTTAAGCGTGGACCCGGGAAGATAGGCTTTTCCATCGGCGTCCGCGAATACTGTGTTGACCTCGATCGGGTCTCCGTCTTTGGGCGCGGGTACCCGGCTGGTGGCCGTACCACCGTCCCCCACACGGAGGGGCGAACAGACGGTGAGTTGGCCTTCAATCCACCAACGGAATTGTTCAGACATGGGTTTCATCCTCCAGGGTCAAATTGACGGGTTCGTTCCAATGGACTTCAAGGTTGACCGCAACCTCGCCGAAGCCGTTTTCTGGAACAAAGGGCTGGTTTCGCCAATCGGCTCCATCCTGCCCGTTGCGGGCGTAGCGGTCCTGGGCCCAGGCTGGAATGGGGAGCCCAGTGGACTGCCACCGTTCAATGCATTGAGCGGCGGCGGGGGCCGTGCCCTGAAGGACGAAGACACTGCCCGCATTGGTTAAGAGGTAGGGCAGGTAGGCTTTGCCGTTACCGGCTTGAAAGCGCTGATGGAGGTAGAGGCCGCCTTGGAGGCTTTGCTGGGCGTAAAAGCGAACGAGTGAAAGCGAATTGCCGGACAGGTCATGCCACGCTTTCTGGTAGGCGGCATGCAGGGCGCGTGAGTCGCGTTGGCCTATGAGTTCGGTGGCGTTGGCCAGTAGGCAGGGCGTTTGCAGGGTGACGATGAAGGTCTGACTCTCGCTGGGCCTGGAAGCGATAGCTGGGGTCGGCGGAGCGCTGGTCGGCTGGGCTTGGAAGAATGTTTTTGTCTTGCCGACGCCACGCAGGCCGATAGCGAGGAGGCCGGAGAGTTGAGATGCGACGTTGGCGCGGTCGGTGGCGGGGACGGCTTCTAGGTCGATGGTGGTACACCAGCGGAAGCCCTCGGGCCGCACCGTTTCGTAGGCAAAGAGTTGCGCGGATGCAGCCCGGCGGGTGGCGCGATCAATCGCTGTGCGGACACGTAGTTCGGTGGCGGGCCTGAAGCGTCCGAAGTTTTTGTCCACTGCCTTTTGATCGGCAGGCTTCCAGTCCGGCGCGAAGGTAAGCGGGAAGCCATCGCTGCAGGTTGGATTCTCATCGCGCATGATGTCGCGGAAAGTTCCGATCTTCGTTTGTCCCTCGTCTCTAGCGCCTACCTTGGCGAACGACAGCGGCGGAACTATGCTGAGCTGCGAATTTCCGGCGGGTACGGGCCGAGCGTGGCGAAAGCGAATGGCCGAAAAGTGTTGGCAGAGTTGCACTCGATCCGGATCGAAACCAAGTGCAATGGGCTGGCCAGGTTTAGCCAGGAGTTGCCCCCAAGTGCTGGCCAGCGCGCCCTTTAGCACGCCACCTGGAATCACGTCGCTGGAAATAAACAAGTTGTCAGCACCGACGCGAGACTCGGTAACACAGAAGGGCTCGGTGGCGGTGAATTCATAGTGCAATTGGTTGGTTGGCTTCGCTGGGGAGCCCGATGGAACCGAGACCGTAACCTGCTGCGGCGTGACTTGAACGCCCAGGCACTTGCCGAAGCCGATGGTACGTTCAGCGCCATAGCCATGAATCCAATGGAAGGCGTGATGGAGGCAGCCCGTGACGAGGTCAGCTTGCTGCTGGGTGGCGGCCAGGAAGCGAATCTGCCCTGCGAAGGTGACCGGTTGGCCCGCAGCGTAGGCGGATTCGAGCATCGCAAGCATGCCCTCCTTGGCCGCGCCCAAATCCTCGTCGATCTTCACCCGCACGCGAAGCGCGGACAGTGGCTCGATCGGGTTTTGCTCGCGAAAGTCGCTGAAGGAGAGGCGAGTGCGAGAGGGATCGAAGGAGGACAGCGGGTCCTCGCGGTTGCCGGCCTTGGAGCCAAACCAGTCGGCATACTTGAAGTTCCAGGCGGCGGGCGCGAGATCTTCGAGGTTTTTGCAGGCTTCGAGAAGCCGCCCTTTCACGTGGCTGTAGGGTAGATAAGCCACGCCTTGGGGGTTGCGGGCCATAAGCGCATCGACGCCGAGCGACCCGGGTCCGGTGGATTGCGTGAGGATGGGCCCTTCGAGATGAAGTTGAACATGGAGGGTAACGTCGATCATTGAGCAGCCTCCTCAGTCGTACGGGTATAGTCCCAAAGCTCGGCCAAATGGAACCACGCAGCTTCGTCTGAGGGACTCTGCAGCAGCTTGCGGAAGGTGGCGAATTCATGGGTTAAGCCATATTTTTTCAGCGCGTCGCCCGCGGCCTTCACATCGACGGTCTTCCGTTCTCGCGGACCGCCGCGCGTCAAAGCGTGCAGTTTTGCCTTGGGGAAACGTTGGCGAAAAGGCTCCAGCGCTGCGGGAACCAAGTGCATCTGGTCGCCGGGCAGGCATAGTGCATTTGGCTTGACGCCGAACGGTAGTCGGGCTTCCCGCGACACGTCCGGGTCGCTGCCCAAATGGTCAAAGCTCTCGAGTACCTGGTAGGTGAACCAGTTCGTGGTGGGTGTGTCCTTCTTGCCTCGCTTCTTGGGAGCTTCGGCGAGATGTTTGGCGAGGTTTGTCAGGCGATGGATGGGTGCATGGTGGTGGGCAAAGACGATTGAGGCTCCGTGGGTGAGGGCTCGTTCGTCCTTTGGTTTTGGCGCGAAGGACACACCAACCGGTTTTCCGTCCACGTGGCCGAAGGTGCGGAAGAACTCCGCTAACATCCACCAACCCTTCCAAGCGGGTACGACCCAGATGATTTCGTCGCCACCCCAGAGCAGAGTGTCGAGCCGGATGGCCCGTTCCTTTCGCAAGTGCTGCCCGCCGTTGGTGATGACATTGCCCGACCAAAGCCAAGACGGGTCGGCGAGGGCTTGGTCCAGCACGTGGCGAAGGAAGGCGTTCTGATTCCCCTGCAGCAACTCCGAGAATTGCTGGATGCGGCCCACGGTGTTGCAGTCCCGGACGATCTTGCCGAAGTCGTTGCCGTCGAGATAGATCAGCGCGAGCTTGTGATGCAGGAGGCCTTGGCCTGGGCAATCGGTCAGTTGATCGAGTTCGTTGACATACTCCTCGTGGAGGGTGCCGGTACGTTTGTAAAAGTGATACTTCTGTTCGACGCCGTATTCCCGCCGGTCAAGAACCTTGGAGCTGACTTGGATCTTCTTTTGGTTGGCGGGAACGGCGGAGGCGCCCTTGCGGTCGACCCATTGAACGGCGGGGTGCAAGTCATTCACCTCGCAAACCTGATCGCCTACAGGCGCGGGCATGACGAGAGTGGGGGAAGTGAGTTGGCGCCGCCGATTGCGCGTCATGAGTGCGGCCAGGAGATGCTTGACGCTGGACTGCCCCTCCGGGACGAGATCGACCATGAGCGTAGCTTCGCTGAGCGCCCCCTGGTGGAGATGGGCTTCGACGCGTTCCCGGCATTTTTCAGCCGCGGCAGAATCCGCGGCATCAAACGAAAACAGGCCAATAGAAGCGCCGGAGTAGATTTTCTGGAGGCGCAGGTCCTCGACGGAATGTGCCCCACCGCTGGCGCGGTGGGCTAGGTCTTGCTCGACCGCTTCCAGTAGCAGGAGGCCGCCGCCGCGGACGGTGCTGAGGTCGTGCGTATCGCCGAGGAAGGTATCAAAGTTGACGGCTTCTATACGGAGGTAGTAGGTGCTCATGGGGCTCCTTGTGTTTGTTGGAGCGCGTTCAGGGTGAGTTGCGCAGCAAGGACCAGGCGATGGAAGGCGCGCGCGCCGAACAGATTGTGGTCATGGTCCTCGAGGATCTGGCGCGCGATGGTAGTCATTTGGCGGTGCAGTCGATCAATCATTAGGGCATCTGGGGCGGCGAGCAGATAGACCTTATCGCTGATCGCGTGGATGATGTCTCCGCGTTTCGAGTAGGCGCGGCAGTCCAGACCATTCACGTCACTGAGCGAACGCTGGGTGATGTAGGGGTGGCGTTCGAGAACCAGAACTTCGTGCTGCAGGGAATCGCCCAGCACCAAGCCCAACTCAAACGGCATGTTGAAGCGGGGAACCGGCAATTGTTTTGGCGGGCGATCCCGTTTGAGGTAGGAAAGATCGTGGATGCTGAGGACGCTGGTCCGAATCTGTTCGATGAGGCGAAGGAGCCGCAGTTGACCGGGCTGCAAAGTGACGATCTTGGGAGCGAGTCCGTGGGCCACGCAACCCGTTACAATTTCAATCAGGGTCGCGTGATAGGCGGGATGAAAGGGAAGATTGACGAAGACGACATTAGAGGCTAGCGCGCCTTTGGTTGGCGGGCGCTTGGTCCGGAGGTAGCAGAACGGCGTTTGGGCGCGGATTTCCGCAGAGCCATCTTCTTCATGAGCCGGTTGACATAGGCGACGTCGGCCGGGGTAATTTCGAGGATGCGAATAAACTCCGCATCGGTCGGGAAGGGGGTCGTGATGCGAATTTTGTGGTTCATTCATTTGGGGTAGAAATCTCCGATTCGATTCAGTTGCTTAGCCTCTGGTTTTCATTGCGTTACATCGTTTTGTTCTCTTTCTTCGTCCTTGGCTCCCTCGCTAACCCCTGTGAAGAGGCAAAGCAGCTGAAGCGAATCCGCCGGTCTCAATCCCCTTCATATCGGGGCCCCTTTAAATCAGGGTCGTTCTTTAACCCTTACCATGAAACCGGAGTTTTAGTCAAGGAGATGTCGATTTTGAGTATTGGCGAAAACAGGGGCACACAGCGATTCGACGACCGTCCCGATTGATCTAGCCATCTTTTTGACGATTGTTCATGCAGTGAAATAGCTGGGAAATGACCCAATATGTTGCGCACATCAGCAGAGGCCAGAGGGCGATTCTGAGCCAGTCAGGTTGGTAGCTGCCGAAGTCCTTGTTGATCCAATGCCAAAAGTCTTCGACACCGAAGCTGAGACCCAGTAGTGAAAAAGTGAGCGCCAAGGGGAGCCAATTGGTAGCAATCTGAGTGAGCTTGGTTTGCTGCGCCGCAAGCTCTCCTTGTGCCACCGCCAGATTGGCTTGCTCCCGTGCAAGCTTCTCCTGCTCATTCGCCGATTTCTCCTCGTAGTTGGACTCTTCGATTTCCCGCGCGTACCTCAATTGGTCGAGCACCTCACGGTTCAGTTGGTCGATGCGCATCGAACGGCGCAGGCGATCGAAGAGTTCAAGGGCCTGAATCTGGTTAGAGACTTCCGAGAAGTCGAAGCGGGCCAAGTAGTGGGCGAAGTCTTCGGAGAGCCAGCGCTGGTCGTCGTGAAACGCTTGCCGATTGTTACTTTCGGTGGAGTATTCGCGCAGGAGGTTGGATAGGCGGTCCCAGAAGATCATCAGGGAGCCGCGCTGCATCACGGCGAGTAGATTTAGGAAGAAGTAATGATGGCGGAAATGTCCGCGGAACATCGGGCCATGGCCGCCCGGCTCGATCAGTTCAAAATCGCTCACCAGCATGATGAAACTGTAACCACTGGTGGCATAGCGGGTGTTCATCCAGCCTTCGCCGGCATTCCAGAAGCGATCGTAGAATACATCTTGCTCGCGCAGGAAATTGGGGTTATAAGCGAACCCGCCTGCGCCTTCGTCCAGATACGCGAGGCGGTACATTTGACTCTCAGGCAGTGAATGGGGAGCCGACAGCGCTAGGCGCACCATGGCGTAGGCGCGCTCATCGCCCAATTGTTCGTAACAGAGGGCGCTGTCGCGTGCCTTGCGGGCGGCGGTTTCGCCTTGCTTGAGCTGCTGAATCTCCTCCGTAGTGAAATCGTCCCATGGCTGCAGCGGTTTGATCAACGAGGCCCAGTGAGGAACGAGTGGGGCGCGCCGATTCTTTCGCGTTTCGGCCACGACGTCCGGCTGGCAGGCGAAGAAGTCGCTCATTTCGCCAACGGTTTCCTCCTGTGCGTTAATCCAGCGGGCGCGATGGGGACAATCGGCGGTGGCGAGCGTGCGGTTAGTGACGTTGAAGTAGGGCGAGTAGACGCGGCGCACTTGATTCACCAAGTCGCATGCGAGCTTGAAGTCCGTCTTTTCGGTGATGGGCAGCTCGAGTTCCACGGCGAGGATGGCCAAGTCGGTGGTGAACAGGAAGAGCTGCATCCGGTTTACGTTTAACGTGACCGTGAGTTCGCCGCGGAGTTGCTTGCAGGGTTCGGGCGGGCGGGACAGAGTCACTTCCAGATGCTGGATGTCCCTACGGACGAGCACTTCGATGGCGCGCCGCCGGTCATCTTTTTCGTAGAGGAGCTTCTGTACGAACGGATGAAAGTAGACGAACTCGGCGTACTGTTGTTGCGCCTGGTAAAGTTCCTCGACGCCGAATTTGCCTTCGAGTGGATTGGCGACGCGGTCCCAACCCCCTTCACCTGTTGCGATGTGGTCAGCATAAGCCCGCAGCCAATCCGAGGGCGAACCGTCGCGCTTGGCGCGGGTCCCAAAGAGGGGGCCCTGCGCCTGGAGGGAGAACGGCCACAGCAGGATGGTATCGAGGGCGCGGACCGGAGGGTATTCGACCATGACCGATGGTCGGGGAGGCGGGGGTGCTCTGTCAACTGTTGGATCCTACCCGTTGGCATGGACTTGAGTCTTCGAGCCGCGACCGAAGGGCGGGCCCGATTCAGGCGAGGCGTGGCCCGCTTCCATTATGTGGCCTACGGTTAAGGCGAGCCGATGTCGCTTTATGTGGCACCGCGCGATCCAGGTTGAGTTCGGCGGTCGTGCCCGTTTCCCCGCCGCGCCTGATTGAGTGGCGACCGGAGGGAGCGGTCCGAATGGTCCGGTGAGGTGGAGCGTGGCCCGCTTCCTTCAGGCGCGGCTCGAGGGCGGCACAAGCGGCGAAGATTCTGGTGGCCCGTTTCAATCCCCTTCAGATCGGGGTA
>JAYVRS010001060.1:0-3144 GCA_043776185.1 Bryobacteraceae bacterium
TCGAACTTAAAATCAACAACTTACAGACTTGTGCTGCGAAAACTTGCCCCGTAAGTTATTGATTCTGCGTACGTCAAATTTTCACTCCGACAGACTCCCTGGGCTGGCCCCGTCGGTGGAATAACTTCTTGATAAAGAAAATAGTTACGGGCAGGAAAGAGTGGTCGCATCCAGTCGGCGAGCACTTCTCGGCGAGACCGGGCCGGACCTCAGCTCCGGCCTAGCTAGCTAGGAGTCTTAGCTACCGACGCGACGCAATTGGACATCTTCAATGCCGGGCGCGGCACTGATGGCGCTGGCGGCGGCGATTACTGAGACGCCTGGGCGGAGCCGGGTGCGGTAGGTGACTTCGATAAAGGTGCGGCCCTTCGACGTGCCGAGCGAGACCAGATCATGCCCGTCCAGATGCGGCTCAATCGATTGGGCGAAGAGCGAGGGGGTACGGGGCCACCCCTGGGCTGGCCCCGTCGGTGGAATAACTTATTGATAAATAAAATAGTTACTGGCAGGAAAGAGTGGTCGCATCCAGTCCGCGGGCACTTTTCGGCGGGACCTGGCCGGACTCAGCTCCGGCCTAAGAGTCTTCGCTACCGACGCGACGCAGTTGGACGTCTTCAATGCCGGGCGCGGCGCTGATCGCGCTGGCGGCGGCGATTACCGAGACTCCGGGGCGGAGCCGGGTGCGGTAGGTGACTTCGATATAGGTGCGGCCCTTCGACGTGCCGAGCGAGACCAGATCATGCCCGTCCAGATGCGGCTCAATCGATTGGGCGAAGAGCGTGGCTAAGTCCTGGCCGGGGGGAATTCGCAGGCGGAGCCAGTACTCGCCTTCGCTTTGCGGCTCGCGGAAAAGTTTGGCCATGGCGAAGGCCGCCGCGCCGATCACCAGAATGCCAATGATCGCGACCCAGAGGTCGCTGGTGCCGGCGGCCATGCCCACTACCACCGCGAAAATGACGTAGGCGGTGTCCTGCGTATCCTTCACCACCGTGCGGAATCGGACGATGGAAAGCGCCCCTACCAAGCTGAAGGCGCGCGCCACGTTGTCGCCCACCACTTGGCTCACCATGGCAATCAGGACGCACAGCAAGACCAGCGTGACGGCCAGCGACGAACTGGCGTCATCGCGACGGACGCGCCAGTAAATAGCCGCGACGATTAAGCCGAGGGCGACCGCGGCCAGCAGGCGAACCAACACCACGTCCGGCGGAGTGCTGGCACCGGTTTGGACTAGCGGCTTTAAGAACTCAGGCATGCGTTAGTTGCGCTCCGTAGCCGAGGGCGACGGCGGCGGAACGATACTTCGATACCGGGCTGGGCGCGAGCCCGAAAGTTTCAATGAGGCGGGTAAAGACGGCCGGTATTTGGCGCTGAAATTTGAGCTCGAGGATGGCTTGGATCTGCGGCAAAGCGTCGGCGCTGCCGGGAGCGGCGAAGGAGAGCCCTTCGACGCGGGTGGCCTTCAATTGATCATCGAGCGTGAGGCGGATGGGCTGGCCGGTCTCGCTGAGGCCGACACGGGCCAGCCGCCGGTAGGAGATCTCACAGACCGGACGCAAGGCGCGGGCGCACAGACGGCGCCGAAACCAGCGTCCGGACCATTTGGGCGAGTGGCTCTCCGCCAAAAGGCTCAGATCTTCCACCGGAACGCGGGTGCGCCATTTGCGGACCACGTCACGATGCTTCATTTTGCGTTCGAGAAATAGTTCGCCACTAGCGCCATAGCGCCTCACACGATACTTGCTTCTGGCATAAGAACCTCGACGCCGCAGCACGTCGAAGGCCGGGGTGTCGAAGTAAAGACTGGTGGTGTGATAACAGTCGTCAGCGTCCAACTGGGCCAGCGGATCGGGGGCCAATTCGCGTCGCGCCCAAGCCCGAATCTCGATGGCTTGTGCGGCGGTGAGCGGGAATTTGATCTCGCTGACGGGTGAACTGCTGGTGCGCATCTGGCTCATGGGTTCGCTCTTCCGCCAGGGCCACCGGGGCCACTTCCGGGCCCACTTCCTGGCCCACTTCCGGGCCCACCGGGGAAGGGCATCATGTCCTGGTTGATGCCTTGACGAAGCTCGTCGGCCGTTAACTGGCCGCTTTGGCTGGCGTTCCAGGTTTGGAACCACTGGTTGAAGGCCTGGCGGAACTCGTCGTGCGTGAGCGTGCCGTCGTGGTTGGCATCGAATTTTGGGAAGAGCATGCGACCCATCATGGTGCCGAGTCCACCACGGATGCCACCGGGTCCGCCCCTTGGTCCGCCGGGGCTGGTGGTCAATCCCTCAGACTTGCCGACCAGTTGCAGGGCCACGGACTCGGTGCGCGGCGCAACGAATCCTTTGATGGGCTTGGTGCTACCACCGGGCCCACCTGGTCCGCCAAATCCGCCAAAACCGCCGGCCGTTACCGATTCGCCCTTCACTACCTTGTCGAAGCGCGCGGCCTTGTCGGCAGACTCTTCCACGACGGCGGCGCGAATGGCCACCGCAATCTCGTCCACCTGCTTCGTGAACCGCGCCGGCTCGAAGATCGTCTTGTTGAACTCCGCCATGTGCGCCCGGTAGGGCTTGCGGAAAGCTTCCACCTGATAAACGCGTTCCAGGAAGCGATTCGTCCCCTGCCACGGATGCAGAATACTCAGTTTCTCGCGTTGCTCCTGGGTGCCGTTCATCGCAAACTGCCCGAAGGCGTGGTCCAGATCCCAGGGCAGGAATTCGAACTTGTTGGTCTTGGCGTTGAGATATACGTAGAAGTTTTGGCCCATGGCCAGCAGACTATCCATGGTGGAAAGCCAGACCGTGGTGGCCATGTAACGCGCGAATTCATCGAGGTCAAGAAACTCGCCGGCGCGGGCGGCAAACTCCGCGTCCGGGGCGTGGCTTACCAGACGGGCGAAGTCGATGACGCGCTGCTTTTGCAGGGCCGTGATCTTGCCCTTGGCGTCGTAGGGCTGCTCATACTTTTCCCAATCGTCGCCCACGTCCTCGAACAACTGGCGGGTGACGGGCTTGAAGAGGGCCCCGGTTTTGGACTGGTAGCGACTCTCGATGAAGCGATGGTCCAGGTCTTCCACCAGCGAATAAAGCCCAAAGTATTGCCGCTCGTGCTTGCCCGGAACCGTCACATAGACCCGCGCGTAAGCCGTCCGGGGGG
>JAYVRS010001061.1:0-3139 GCA_043776185.1 Bryobacteraceae bacterium
GCTGACCATGTCCCTCCGAACGAAAATGAGAATTCCAATCGACCGATCTGGCCGTTGTTCTAGCCAATTTGGTACGTCTTGAAGAAGTGATCGCAGCGCGACTTGCTGGCGAGAGTTAGTTGTAACATCTTGAAAGAGATCCTCGAGTCCGTCAAATACAAGCAGTAAGCGTTGGTCACCGTCAGATAGCCGGGTCGACAATTCTCGACCGGCTCCCCTTTGTTTGACATTGAATCCAACAGCCCAGGCGATCAAGTCGAGCCAGTTTTCGCGCCATTGCCCTTCATGGAGGTTCTCGTTCAGCCAATCTCGAATCGCATCCTGAATTCCAGAATCGTCCAATCGCGTGTCGAAGCCTAGAGTTTTGACTACAGACTGGCGCACGTCATTTAGGATTTTCGGGGCGCTGCCGCTCAAACTCTTAGGTTGAAGGACTGGAAATATCACCGCATCGACACTGGCCATTTCGGTCCCGGTGGCTTCCACGAATGACCGCCAACCATCGCGGCGAACTACTTGGAGATATGTAAAGGTCTTGCCAGCGCCTTTGGCTCCGACTATCACTGAAACCGGTAACTGATTCCGATGATCGGCACTGAGACGTCGCAGTGGAGAGATCGGGAGAAAATCCTCACCCTCGCCTTGTTCGGCGAACACAAGTCGCTGCGCGGTCTCCGCAAGTCTCTTTCGGATGGGGTCTCGCGGCCCCTCTTGCGCCGTCAACGCCGAAGGTCGTTGGGGGACCAGTTGATGGAGCGATTGAATCGTATCGCGGACCGGACTCTTCTTAATCGTTGCCAACGCCTCATCCCACGAGGCAGGAAGTGTAAGCAGGCCAGCGTCGAACCACGTCGGCCCAATTACGACATCAGCTGAATACACCTCTTTATTGTTGACGACTTTGGAAACTGCTGATAGTAAATTCTCTTCAACGAGCGCCACCGTTTCGCTTCCTCGTAAGTCTGCCGGCACCTGGTTTACGATAACGATCGGAACAGGATGAAAGTCTTCTGAAGACGGAGCCCTCTTAGTTATAAGATCTAAAACCAACTCGGTCCCACGCAGCGACTGGCCGCTCAGGGATGTGACAAGAATACGATAGGCGCGCGGATCGAGCAGGACTCCGGCGGCGAGTTCGGACAGACCAGCTCTAAGGTCAACAATGACCGCGTCAACGCCCAACGATAGCCCAAGCCCTGATAGCAGACCTAGAAAACTGTATTGGTCTTTCCTGCCCTGGAGAATATGCTCTGGGCGAATGTCGAGCGAATGGAACATTCTGGAGGAACGAAACGCAGGCAAGACGTACATCCCATTTAGCATTGAATCCTGAAGTCGAGATGCCACCAAGGCGATGGAAGCTTGGGCGGAAGGGTCTGGATCACCATGCACCAATGCAAGGAAGTCCGCAATCGAGACCGGCGGATTCGGCAGCCTACTCTCCAATAGCCATGAAATACCCGGTGCCTCCAGGTCAGCGTCGACAAGTAGCACTGGCCTCTGTGCGTCCGCTAACGATTGCGCGAACGCTAGGGCGTGGAGTGTGCGTCCCACGCCACCCTTGAATGAGTGAAAGGCAAACACCACAGGGCTCGCGTCCGAGAGCGGCGCAAGTTGAGCGCGCGTTGGGAGAGTTTTTTGAAAAAGAGCGGGCCGAGCGAATGTCGGAGTAATTCGTTGCGTCGGCACAGGGTCTTCGGTCTCTTCGAAGACCATCGGTAGATGGCGAACAACACCGGCAATACTCTCCATGGCGATCTTGAGGTCAGTGAACAGATTCGGCTCAGGTTCTACCACTCTGGGATCAAATACGTTTTGAATCCACTCCTTCGCCTGGTGCCTAGAGCCTGATCGTATTCGGATTGTAACGCCGTCCCAGTAAGCTCGGGCGTCTACGAGCCAAGGAGGCCAACTATTGTCAGGCTCTACCGCGCGGCTGAGTGCATCCTCAACATCGAGCCATGTGTAGAGTCTCACGTCAGGAGGAATCACGACAGTTCCTCCTTCGCCCATTGCGACACCTGTTTGAGCCATTCCTCAATGACAATTTCGTCCTCCCGCTCTATGTCTTGCCCGTATCGCCAAGCTTGGTGAGCAAATCCGACGCCGAGCCGTCCAGTACCCGCCCTCAACCGAAAATTGAGGTTCGCACCGGCAATTATGGCCGGCAAGTATAGTTTCTTTGCCCAGAATGCGAGGTCGTGCCCTTTCTCCTTCAGCTCCGCCTCCATCGCCGATGTATCACTCAACCTGTTGCGCTTCAAGAAGGCCGCTTTCAGTCCGCATTCCACTGCATAGAAAAGAAGGAGGTTTTGGCTCTGTGTTGGCAACAACCCAGGCGGCCGTTGGCGTTGAAATGCCTTTTGCAAATTTCTAAGACTAGCGTGGACCATTCAGAACTCGAACCTGTATCGTACCTTAGGTCACGGGCCGTTGACGGGCCGAATGGCACATGGCGAGCGCGACGACTGAGAGGCATTCTTACTTTCGAGACGAGGTTCTCTCCACGTGGCAAGGGGAATCAATGGTGGACGAGGCATTGGAATCAAAGTGGCGATTGCCAGATGCACCCTCGATACCATCCAGCCACCCCTTCGGGCGACACCCCCAGGCACTTCCCCCCCGAAATTCGCAAACCTATATTACGCCCGGAATCAGCCGCCAGGGCACTCGCTGCTGATATTGGACATACAAAACATCCTCGGACAAAACCTGCTCCTCCCAGCGCGTGCGCGCTTCGAGTAACAGCACTTCCACCACCCACACCAAGCCAAACCAGGGTTGCGGATTGGCCAGCCAGAAGCCTAAATCCAGCAGTAAGTAAGAGGCGTACATCGGATGGCGCAGCCAGCGGTAGACTCCACTAGTTACAATAGCCCGCCGCTCCGGGAACACGGCGAAGCTACTGCCGAGCGAATAGACGCTGGCCCCCAACATCAGCGTTGCCGCAAATTGCAGGAGGAGCGCCGGGAAAGGGGTGGCCCCCCCCGGCCCCGGGGCCACCGTGAACCATACCGGCCAAGCCATCGCCACCAGCACCCATCCGATTTGCCACCACTGAACCCGACTAGGCCCCAGGCCAGACAACGGCATGCGGCGGCGCAGTACGAACCAGGCATTCAAAACCAGGATCAGCACC
>JAYVRS010001062.1:0-3133 GCA_043776185.1 Bryobacteraceae bacterium
GCCATTAACGAGGTGGGGCTCTTCCATTACTTAGAAAAGCCCTGGGACAACGCGCAACTACTCCTCGTCATCCGGCAAGCCGTGGAGCGGGCCGTCCTGTTTCGCGAGCTAAAAGAAACCATCGCCGCCCTAGGCAGCGCGCAATCGACGATCAAAGAGTCGCAGTTACGATTGCTGAAAGCATTCCTGTAACCGCCGCAATCGGCGTATCATGCACCCATGCACCTCGTCCTCGCCCTAGCGCTCGCTATCGACTGGATCACTCCGCCCGACCCGCGTCTCCCCGTCCACGGGCTGCCATGGTACGCCGAGAACTCGGGGGAGGCCATTCGGTTGCCTCAGCGACTCAAGGCTTCCCTGCCCCCAGCGGTCTGGAATCTGGGGCTCTCCCCCAGCGGCGGCCGCCTGCGCTTCCGGACCGGCTCCACGCGGCTCGCCATCAAGCTCCAGTACCCTTCCGCTCCCAACATGGCTAACATGCACGCCTTCGGCCAAACCGGCGTCGATGCCTACGTCGACGGCGTCTACTGGTCCACCGCCATCGCGCCCAAGGACGCCGCGAACGGCAAAGTCATCGAGCATGTCTACTTCGAAAATCTGCCCCGGCAGGACCGCGAAATCACCCTCTACCTCTCACTCTACAAGCCGGTCATCGTCAAAGCGATTGGCTTGGATGAAGGCGCGGCGATCACCAAAGCGCGCCGCTTTGCCGTCGCCAAACCCGTCGTGTTTTATGGCACCTCCATCACCCAAGGCGGTTGCGCCAGCCGCTCCGGGTTGAGTTATCAGGCCATGCTGGGCCGTCAACTGAACCTCGACTTCGTCAACCTCGGATTCTCCGGCAACGGCAAAGGGGAACCGGCCGTGGCCGCGATGGTCGCCGAGATCGACGCCTCCGCCTTCGTCCTCGACTTTTCGCAGAACAACCCGACCCTCGAAAGCCTTCGCGAAGTCTACGGTCCATTTCTCGATCGGCTGCGCACCAAACATCCCCAGACGCCCATCATCGCCATCACCCCCATCGCCATGGCGCGCGAGCCGGCCAAAATTCCCCTGATGCGCGAGCACATTCGCGAAGTGGTGCAGGCCCGCATCGCCGCCGGAGACAAGTTACTCACGCTCGTCGAAGGCCCGTCGTTATTGGGGCGCAACCAACTGGACGGCCTAGTGGACGGCACACATCCCAATGACCTCGGCTTCCAATGGATGGCCACCGCGCTGGCCCCCAAGCTGGCCGAAGTCTTGGCCCTGCCGCCGCCCGTGCTGGTCGACGATCGCGCCATCACCGTCACCTCCGAAGCCACCGCCAAACTCAAGCGCGAGCAAATCATCAGCTTCATTTGGGGCAACGCTGGCTTCCCGCGCACCCGGCCCGCGGCGATCAAGCGCCATGCGCCAAGCCCGATTCAGAATCTAGAAAACCTAAAGAGTATGGAGACGCTCACCATCCAAATGGACGCCGGGCAGCAGAACACCACGCATCACTTCGTGCCCATCAAGGGCAACGGCCAATTGATGGTGTTGCAGCATGGCCACGCCTGCACCTTCGATGATGCCGCCGACCCCCAGGGCGCCGGCATGGCCCACGTTATCGATAGCTTGCTAAGCGCGGGCTATGGCGTGCTTGCGGCATACATGCCCCACATGCGACCCGGCGATTGCCGCACCTTGCCGCACGCGGACCTCTTCACCCTGAAGCTCCCATCGGGCCACGCGCTCAAGTTCTTTCTTGAGCCCGTCGCGATCAGCCTGAACTCCTTGCGCAGGCGATACAAAAAAGTCCACATGGCCGGCCTGTCCGGCGGGGGCTGGACCACCACCCTCTACGCCGCCATCGACCCCACCATCGCCTCCAGCTTCCCCATCGCCGGCAGCATTCCCCTCTACCTCCGCACCGGCGCCTCCGTCGGCGACCAGGAGCAGTACCTCGCCCCCTTCTACCAACGCGCCGGCTACGGCGACCTATACGTCTTAGGCGCCTGGGGCCGCCGCCAAGTCCAAATCCTCAATCGCCGCGACGACTGCTGTTTCGGCGAGCGTCAACACGACGCGAATATCACCGGTCTAGCCTACGAACCCGCTTACCGCGTATACGAAAAAGCCGTGCAACAGGCGCTCGGGAGTCACGGCGAGTTTCATTTGGAAATAGACGACTCCGCCCCAAGGCACATGATTTCGCCTGAAGCGGCGAAGGCCATCATCAAAAACATCAAACGGTAGGGAAAGTTGTGGAATAAACCACCGAACTCAGACGATTAACTCACTAAATTCCTCTTGGCAGTGTCTCAAAGTCGTTGACACGCGCCGCCAACTCCGTCCTCGCCGCCTGGCGGCAAGCCAAGCTCTTGGCTCTCGCGCAGGCTCGCATAAAAACTCTTCCCACAGATCACAAAGTGTTCCTGGTCCCCGCCGACCCGTTCTACTCTCCCACCGAGGAAGACCTCTGGCCCGTCTTCACCCACGGCGTCCACCAGTGCCTCACCAAGTTACCCGAAGCCCACCGCGCCGTCAGTGTCGCCCTCGGTCAACTCCGCGACGAGCACTGCGGCTGGCGCAACACCCTCCCGACCGAAAGCGAAAAAATAAATAGCTGAAACGAACCCGGCGATCTCGTTCAAAATAATCATTTCCAGCCTCGGGTTCCAGACGAATCTGATGCGCTCCTCACCTGAGTGGTAATCTGGCAGAATATTCCCCGCCTGGGAAATACCCGAATCATCGCGATCGGCGTATCGTTGGTGCCGTGAAGTTCCGATACTACAAGGACCCATCCCTTGACCACCATCGCCCTCATCTTCGCTTTGCTTTTAGCTGCTGCGCCACCGCGAGCCATCGCGACCCGGACGCAGCCTGCCGCTAAACCGGCCATCGTGCTCGAGAAGCAGGTGAAGCGCGCCGCCGCAGTGCAGTTCCATACGCGATTCTTCGATCGCCTCGCCGCCGCGCGCTGCCGGCCCCCGTACCGCGTCGAGTTCCGGCTGCTCGATGGCCACAAAGCGCTAGTCTCATTTCAAAAGCCGACCCTCGATGCCGCCATCTCCTGGAGCGGTCGCATCGACGGCACCAAGTTCGGCACGGGCACGATTGTCGTCTACCAAAACGTCGTATCGGGCTCGCTGCGATTCGATGATGG
>JAYVRS010001063.1:0-3129 GCA_043776185.1 Bryobacteraceae bacterium
CTCTCCGAGCAAGTAGCCATCCTCAAGAACCGGCGCATTTCCTTAGCCGATGTGAAAAAACAAATTGACCCATCCAAGCTGAAAAGTCTAACGCGCGACGGCTACGGAGACTTCCTCGCCACCTCTCTGTTGAAGTACCGCTTCATCAAGCCCGGCACCACCCACGCGCAAGTGCTATCCGAATCTGTCGCCGGCAATATCGATCACATCTACGAATTCCTCGACCGCGCCTGACACTACTTACCGTACATCGCAAATCCGTACAGCGTATCCCCCGCTCCCACCACCACATACTGCGTCCCATCCAGCTGATAACTAATCGGACCATTGCTCATGCCCGCGCCCAAGTTAGCGCGCCACAAAGCCTGCCCCGTCGTCGCATTCAAAGCCACGAAGTTATTCATCGGATCGCCCGCAAACACCACATTGCCCGCCGTGCTCAACACGCCCGAACGCGGACCTCCCGGCCCCTCCCACTTATGGCTCCACCGGACTTTCCCCGTCTGATAATCGATCGCCTGCATCACCGTCTCGCTCCATCCGCCCCGGTCATTGCCTCCCCAACCCTCCGGCTTATCCTCATTGTCGTAAATGTAATAAACGCTGTAAGCATTGGACGCATTCACATAAAATAGGCCCGTCGCCGGACTAAAGCTCGGCGGCGGCCAGTTAGCCGCGCCCGCTTGATTCGGCGCCACCAACGCGCCATCGATCTGCGGATACTTCGCCGGATCCGGAATCGGCTGCCCCTTCGCATCCAAACCCTTGGCCCAATTGGTCCGCGCAAAAGTAGAAGTAACTACGTTCTTCCCCGTCGCCCGATCCAACACGAAGAAATAGCCGTTCCGCGACGCTTGCGCGATCAACTTCTGCGGCTTCCCGTTAATCGTCCCGTCAATCAGAACCGGCGTCTGGTTCGCATCCCAATCGTGCGTATCATGCGGCGACGCCTGGAAATACCACTGCAGTTTCCCGGTATCCACATTCACCGCCACAATGGACTCGGTGAACAAGTTATCGCCCATCCGGGCCTTGTGCGCAATCACCGGCTGCGGATTTCCCGTGCCAAAGTAAATTAACTTCAACTCCGGGTCATAAGTCGTCGAGCCCCAAGTCATGCCGCCGCCGTGTAACATCGATTCCACTGTCGGCCAGCTCTTGGCTTCCGGCGTCCCCACCTCGGGGTACGCATACCAACGCCACTGCATCTCCCCCGTTTCCGGATCGTGCGATTGTATGTAGCCCGGCACATCCAAGTCATCGCCACTCACGCCCGCAATCACATGATTGCCCACCACCAGCGGCGCCGCGCTCGCGAAATACAGTAAGTCCGGATCGCAGATCTGCTTGTGCCAGCGCTCCTTGCCGTCCTTCATATTCAACGACACCAAGTTACAATCCGGGGTCTCAAAGTAAAGCCATTTGCCATTCACCGCCACGCCGCGGTTGCCGATATGAATGCCCCCGCGCGACGGCCACGCAAAGTGCCAAAGCTCCCGGCCGCTCCGCGCATCAATCGCCCAAACGTGGTCCGGAATCGTGAAGAACATCACGCCATCCACCACCACCGGCGTCGACTTAATCGATCCCGGAAAAGGTCCCGCCGACTGCGCCGTCATCCGGTACACCCAAGCCAGGCTCAACGAACTGACATTCGTCGCATTCACCTTGGTCAATGGGCTAAACCGCCGCCCCGAATAATCCCCATTAAACGACGGCCACGAATCCGTCGGCGGCGCCGATAACTTCGCCGGATCTAGCGTCTGCGCCCACGCCCCCACCACCATCAGAATGAATAAGCTGATTCTCACTTCACACTCTCCAAATACGCCACGATGTCGTGCATGTTCTTATCGGTATATTTATTCAGTAAGTCAATGTGCGCCTGATAAGGGTCGGTCTTTTCCACCTTTAAGGATGGCATTCGTGCCCACGAATGATACTCCCCCGCCTCGTCCCGCAACGACACGTTAAAGTCATCCAAATGCACTAACACGCCGGAGACCATCGCGCCCCCCGCCGGAGTTACTTGCAGCGTCACTGGCTTCGTCGTACTCACGCCCCGTCCGCCACGGCCCACACTAAAGCTCTTTGGAAATAGAAACTTCTGTTGCAATGCCGGGGCGTCATACTTCTTTCCAACCCCCGCCAAATCCCCCGTCACCGAGTGGCACTTATTGCAACCGCCCGCTCCTTCGAAGTACTGCTTACCCGCCCCCGCATCGCCCGTCAACACATTGATCACTTGCGAAAATGGCCCGCTGCGCAGGGTATCATTTACTTTCAAATGCAGAAAATGCGCCAGATCCAGCGACTGCGCCGGGCTCAACGACGCGCTCGCTTTGCCGCTCTGCATCGGATGGCCCTTCTTCAAAAACTCGCTGATCGTCGCGCCATAGCGATCCTTCAGCACCACCAGCGATCGCACCAAATCGGCCCCGCGCTGCGGCGGCGGCAATGAGTCCGGCCCACCCCGCCCCCGGTTCCCGTGGCACGTAATGCACTCCGCCACATAAACTGACTTGCCGCGTTCGGCTGCCTCGCCATCCACCAAATGCGCATCGTCCGGTCCACTCCCGATGAACCCCACGCCCCCCGCGCCCGCCGCGCCCGTCTTCGGCGGCAGATTCTTCGACAGATAATCCACAATCTCGCCAAACTCCGTAGAACTCGCCTTCGCGCCCCGCGCAATCATCCCATTCACCACCGTCGCCCAGTTATCCCGCGAATACCCCTTGCCCGTCAGGATCTCCGGGCCGTGGCACGTCGAACCGCAAACCTGCTGCACGACATTCTTTCCCGCCCCCTCGGGTAACCCACGCTTCACCGGCGCAACCGGCCGCGGCCCCTGCGCCCCCAGTAACGGCACGAACACCAAACCCAGCAAATGTCGCTTCATGGCTTCCTTCCTTGCCGCGCATCCATCTGCGCGACCGCTCATCGTAGTCTACACCCCAGACACACCCTGTATTATAGAGCCCGGCTTAGCCCATGCAGGAGCAAAATAATTGCTCCGTCCGGAATAAAGACCCTGAGTCATGAAGCGCAAAATCGCCTACACCCATCTGCGCCAGTCACGACAATTCCCAAGCCCTTTCCCTCACGCAACCCCAACAAAACAAACACCCC
>JAYVRS010001064.1:0-10632 GCA_043776185.1 Bryobacteraceae bacterium
GTACCCACCACCCATGGATCGTTCGGCTTGACGCCGTACAACTGCGAAGCAACATAGCGGCCCAACAGGATCGCCGTCGGAACCCCGATTAGCAAGCCCAGGCCGAGCAAAGTAAGTACCTCCTTCATCACATCCAGATCACCTCGCGCGGCTGCGCGCCCAGCGCCATCCGGAGGCCAAGTTCCTTGGTCCGGCGAGCCACTACGAAGGCCATCACCCCGTACAAACCGATAGCGGCCAGCAGGGTCGCCAGCATGCCAAAGCCGGGGGAAGGTAGGGCGATCAGCCTTTCGGTGAGTAAGGTTTCGTCCAGTTGCACGGCCAACGTCTTCATCTGAAACACGGGTAAGCCCGCGTCGAGTTTTTTCACGGTATTACGAAGCATACCTTGGGCGGCCGTGGAACCCATCGCCGCGCAGACACAGAAGACCGCGCGGCCCTTGCCCCAGTTGGGTACGAAGACTTTCCGCCGCACACCGTCGCGCGGGCCTTCGTAGAGAGAGTCCTCCACGACGCCGATAATCTCGACGTCGAGCTTCGTGCCGGGGCGGTTCCCGCGGCCCAGATGGCGGCCAATGGCGCTCTGGCTGCCAAAGAAATGCTTGGCGAAGCGTTGATTGACAATGGCCACTTTGGCATCTTCCTTGATATCGCGCCGGTCAAAGTCACGACCTTCCAGAAGAGAACTTCCCATCGTTTCGAAGTAACCGGGCGACAGCGAATTCATAAATGCTTGCATAGTCCTCACCGTCTTTGGCGGTGTGCCCTTCGACGCTAGTGGAGCTGTCCCATTCATCGCCCGATAAGACGGCCACGCGGGAGAGGCCGGCCGACTTCATGCTGGGGGTAGCGCGAATTTGCTCCAGTAAGTCCGTGTAAAGCTGCACCGTGCGTGGATTGTCGCAGCCGATAAGTGCCGGCGACAACTGGAAGGTCACCAGATTGTCCAGGTCGTGGAAGCCGGTGTCAGTGGCTTGAAGGTTCTGTAAGCTGCGCACGAACAGACCGGCGCCAAACAGTAACAGGAAGCTAAGCGCGACTTGCGCGGCGACTAACCCCTTCCGCAAATACAACGAGCTAGCGGAACCGGCCACGGAGCCAACGGCGTCCTTGAGCGTGCTCCACAGGTCGGGACGGCTGGCCCGCAAGGCCGGGACGAGTCCGAATACGACGCCGGTGACTACGGTAAGAGCTGAGATAAATAGTAGGATGCGCGGATCAGGAACCGCGCGGATCAGCAAGCGGTTTCCCTCCGCGGGAACCAATGCGAGTAAGCCCTTGGTCATCGCAATGGCCATGGCGACACCCGCCACTCCGCCGGCCAAGGCGAGCAATAGACTTTCGACTAACAGTTGCCGGACCAGTTGTCCGCGAGAAGCGCCAACCGAAAGGCGGACCGCGATTTCTTTTTGGCGCGCGAAAGCCCGGGCGATGAGTAAGTTCGCCACATTGGCGCAGGCGATTAACAGCACCAAGCCCACCATGCACATCAGCACAATGAGCGCCGTGGAAAAGCTGTTGCGCAACCCTGAATATCCTGACGATGTGCTTTCCAGATTGATCTTGCTATCCATAAACCTGGTGCGCATGTAAGTGCTCCAGGTCCGCGCGGCGGGTAAGCTCATTTCGTATTCCCGAATCTGGCGGAAGAGCACCTGCAGCTGAGGCTTCGCCGTCGCGATGGTCTGGCCGGTTTTGAGCCGGGCAAAAACCTGCACCCAGCGCGTGCGCCGGTCGTCCATGTGGAGGAAGGAGGCCCACTCCGGGGCGATCAACGGCATCATCTGCACCGGCACACGGAGTAGCTTGGAGCGCGACGGGTCAAGCCCGGCGAAGCCTTCGGCCGAGACGCCGACAATCGTCATGGGGTAGTTATTCACGAGTATCTTTTGGCCTAACACATGGGTGTCGCGCGAGAAACGATTCACCCAATAGTCGTAACTCAACACGACGACAGGATGGCCTTTGTATTCCCGATCATCTTCCTGAGAATTGAAAACGCGGCCAAGCGCAGGCTTGACGCCAAGGGCGGTAAAGTAATTGCCTGATACCATTTCAGCGTCCGCGCGCTCCGTCTGATTGTTCATGCTGACCGAGATGGCCATTTGGCGGCGGCAAAATACCTCCGACAGGGCGGCCGCCTTTGCTGAAAGTCCGGGTAGATGGGATAGGATTGCATGCGCGACCCCATGTTGTTGCCGTTGTGGTCGCCCTGTTGATAGAGCATCACCAACTGATCGGGTTTTTTCACGGGCAGAGGCCGCAGCATCAGTTGATCCATCAACGTGAAAATGGCGGTATTTGCGCCAATTCCCAAGGCTAGGGAAAGGATAGCCACCGTGGCAAAGAGCGGGCTTCGCCGGATCGCGCGGAGAGCATATCGAAGATCGGGAAAAAGGCTCATGGCGCTTGGACGCCTCCCTGGTGATTTGGTTTGCTCATGAAGTGCAATACGTTTCAGTAAGGCGCGCGGTGGCAATTTATCTCGCAGACCGTCGCGGCCGGTTCGGCGTTCGGACGCGGCGAAACGCAGAGGTGATTCAACTGTCAAAGAACGGCGCAGCGACCCGGTAGCCTAAGGGTTGGCTTCGTTACCGACATTGGCCTCGTGGGGGAGGATGATGGTCCGTTACGAACGCCCCGCCAGTTTCTATGATTTGGGGTGGGTATCGATCGGTGGGAGGCTGGGCATGCGGGGGCTGGAGTTGCGGAAGCCTCCTGGTCGTACAGGGTTTGGCGTGCTTTCGGGAGTGGTAGTGGGCTCCGCTGGGTAGAGATCGTCGAGGGTGGGTTCGAGGCCGGTACGGGAGGCTTGCAAGTCGCGTAACTCTTTGAGATTGCGGAGATATTGGCGGTGTAACTGGGCCTCGTAACGGCGGAGCGGTTGGGTTTGTTCCGCAGAGTAGATAAAGCCGTTAGCGACCTGGGCGGCGACGTTGGCTTTGGGGAGTTTCTTTTGTAAGTCGTGTTGGTTTAGAGCGACGGCCATTTCGATCATTTGGGCTTCGGTAGTCCAAGCGCGTTGTTGGCGCCACTTACAGAAGACAGCGTCGGTGAGTAGGTCGATTTCGTCGGCGTGGGCGGGTTGATAGATACGAATGTAGCCGGCGAGCATGCGTTCGAAGGCGGTGCGGTCTTCGGCGGCTAGGAAGCTGTGGTTGGATATCGCGGCGAGTCCGTGGCGGAGCGCATTTTGGGAGGAGCGGGCTTTGCCTTCGGGAGTGCGGGGTCCGGTGGACTTTTGAGCGTTGCGCCGGTTGGCGTCGATGCGGGATTGTGATGACATTTGGTGTTTCCTTTCGGGATTTTGGGTTTGTTTGGTTGAACGCGGCCTGAGGTCTGCGTGATTGGGGTAAATGAGTTAGTGCTTTGACTGCTTAGAAAGTATCTTTTTTGCGGCAGAGCACACAAGAATCTTTTCACTCGATCATAGAATGGTTTTTTTTAGCGAGTAAAGAGCACGTTCATTCACTAGCCCGCGGCGTCAGCCGGGGGACCACTTTGCGCTCTTGCGGGCGCAGGTAAACAGAAGGGTCCCCCGGCTGACGCCGGGGGCTAGTGCAGGTTACAAATCAAACAGTCAGCCGCCGGATCTTCGTTGGTTAGTTACCAGGCGCGGTGGCCGTAGTCGGGGGGATAGGGGAGTACGTGGCCGAGTCAGTGGGGGGGGAGGGCGCGGTGGCCGCGGAGTTTTTCGCAGAGTTTCGTTACGGCTTGGCAGGTGGCGTCGAAAGCGCCGGGGAATTGCTTGATGGCTTCCAGCGCGGCGGCGTAGAAGAGGGGCCAGGCTTCGCAGTCGGGGGGAATGTAGGCGGCGTCCTGGGTGCGGACGAAGTGAATCTGGTAATCGGCGGCTGGGGTTTCGGGGTCGAGGCCGAAACAGGAAAAACAGAGCGTGGGGAGATAGGTTTGGCAATAAGGCATAAGTCGGTTATCCGGTTATGACGTTAGCAGGCTAGAGGGAGCCACTTAGCTTGCAAAAATCCTATGTGATTGAAAGGAGGGGAGATTGAGTTACGAGTTCTTAGTGAACGAAATTTAGAGTGCGGTACCTTAGGGCGAGGAACGCCGAAAGGAGTCTGAGATTTGCACCCCAATCGTGAAAAGTTGCGTCAGCGAGTGGTTCAGGCCGCCGAAGCGGCTCTGGCCGACCACCATCATGTCAGCGCGATTGACATTCTGAAGGGAACTGGGGTGCTGGACCCGACGCACCTGGAGTCCTGGAGGAAAGGACGCGTCGCTTTGTTGGAGCGGGTCATCCAAGGGAACTTGAACACCATCTCCGAAATGATGGCCATATTTCGCTCCTGGGCCGTCGAGCGAGCCCTCGAGCCCAGCGAAGCCGCTTATGTGCGCCGGGCGCCGTCCGGCAAAGTGGACCTACGTTTCAGCGTGAGCGGAGACGCCGGAATTGAGCGAGCGTACCGGACTCATTACGTTTCACCAGCCCTCTCCGAGCGCAAGCAGCAACTGCTTTCGGAAAAGCTGAGCAGCGCGGCCGCGCCGGTGGTGTTCTCCGTCCTGCGCGAATCGGAATGTTCGGAGTGTGGGGCCGAAATCGGCTCGGGAGCGTTCCTGCTGATGGAAGCCGAACAGCCTCTGTGCCTGCCCTGCGCCCGCCTGGACGATCTCGAATATCTGGCAGCCGGCGACGCTACACTGACGCGTCGCGCCACTAAATTTGGCGAGCGTACGGCGGTGGTGGTGCGTTTCAGCCGTTCGCGTGGGCGCTATGAGCGGCAGGGCGTACTGGTGGAGAAAGCCGCGCTGGAAAAAGCCGAAAAAGAATGTGCCGAGGACGCCGGAGACCGGGCCAAAGCCCGGATCGCCGCCCAGCGCCAGAAGCAGGACCGGACCTTGGTGGAGCAGTGGACCGTAAGGATTGGAGGCTTGTTTCCCCAGTGCCCCCCGGCGGAAGCGGCGGCCATCGCCAAGCACGCGGCGGTTCGAGGCAACGGCCGGTTGGGCCGGAGCGGGGCGGGCCGGGCTGGGGCGGGCCGGCAGTTGGAAGAGCAGGCTATCGCGGCCGCGGTAGCAGCGGCAGTGCGGCATCGACACACGGACTACGATGAACTGCTAGCCGCCGGCGTGGAGCGCGCTGCCGCCCGCCAGCCGGTCGCCGAAAGGGTACGGGAGACTCTGGTGGCTTGGAGAGCGTAGGCGGTACCTTCGGCACCGACTGGGCTGGACTCCATCAGCAACCGTCACCTGGGATAAACCCGGACGCGTATCTGGCGCAGGACCTCGCCGTCGCGGAGGAGGCGCACGTCGAAGGGGAAACTGGTCTGAGGAGTGACACCAGGAAGAGTGGGGGGAATCTCAATCTCAAGCAGACAGTCGGATTGGGAAACTACTCGCGCTGGCACGTCGCCAACGGTCACCGCCGTAACCAAGGAAAAGCCTTCGCCGGAGATCGTTGCGTTGGTTCCCGTGAAAAGGTTATCTCTCGCTTGGGCCGAATTCACAACGGCATCGATCCGAGGGGAAGAGTCCGGCACCTCGGTAACACGGTAGGCGCAGGTCAGTTGGTCAGGTAGACGGCAGTAATAAAGGATCAAGTTCGCCCCATCGGGTAAGCGTAGGAAGCTGTCGGAACCTTCAGCTAGATAAGTCGAAAACTCGACCATGGAACCATCCGCGGAGAGCTTGGCGAAAACGGTCCCGCGACCCGTCGCCACGGCACTGCGGGTGGGGAACAAATTGCCATTGGAGAAGCCCAATACATACGCGGAACCGTCATTTTCAACCCTGATAGCGCTAAGCGAATCGGAACGGATCCCGCCCATCAGTGTGGAGTAGACGAGTTGACCCTCGGCGGTAATTCTTAGCGCGAATCCGTCGAACGCGATTTGTGGATAGGCAACCACTGATCCAGCTCCAAATTCAACTTGACCGGGGAGTGGATTCGATTGAAAAGAAGAGGCGGTCGTGTACATCCCCAGTCCTTCTGTGGTGCCTACTAAGTAGAGGTCGCCGGTTGGGCCGATAGCCGAAGCAAATGCGGCGGCTGGCGGGACCCAGGTGCTCCAAATTAGGCGACCGCTGGAAGAAAGCTTCCAGATCCGGCTGCCCGATACGTACACGCTACCATCGCGATCAATGCTGATGGCCCCGACCGCGTCACGAAGGCTGCCCAGATAGGTGGCGTAGAGAATTCGTTGGCCGTCTGAACTGATTCGAACGACAAACGCGGAGCGATCTCGCGCGTTGGCCACGTAGAAGCCGACAAAATAAGTACTCTGTAACGCGTCACCAGTGGTGGGCACGCCGAAACGCGCATAGCCGCCAACCCATATCGAGCCGTCTTTTGCTACGGCCGTGGCTAACACCACTCCACACTCGAAACGCGTCGTAAATATTACTTCGAGCAATCGAGTTAGCTTGATGACGAAATTCCGCCCAGGCGTGTCCGGCTGCAGCTGGTAGGTAACTGGAAATCCCTGAGACTCCGACTTTCCGGTGATAATAATATTGCCCGCCGAATCGGAACCTGCGAAGCGGCAAGTATTCGGGAAGGACAAGGGAAAGAAACGTAGCGCGACGACCGCGAAGTGTTCGTTCAACACTCCTACGGCGCATGAACCATCTGCCGCCAGCCCCGTCATGATAAATTCCTCACCGTCGGCAGTCAAAGCCACGGCGTTTAGCCTTTTTATTTCAGGAGGAAGTTCTGCTGGTTGAAATTCCAACCGCGAGGCGAAGGCGGGAGTCGCGCAGACGCAAGCGAGCGCGATCAGCAGACGGGGTACTAAGAGCATGGCAACAGCCCCAAATACAGGAACCATCCGGCAGGCGCCATCACGCCAACTTCCCAGCAATATGGCCCTGACCTCATGTATTGAAATTGATTACTGCTGGGAATGTTTACGCTTTCAATGCGGTCATAGCTCGTGTCGTCAGGGCAAAGTGGATGGGGGGTCCTGGGGAAATAGAGCGAACACTTGGATGCGAATTTGCTGGAGTGTTTCGCTGTCCCGGAAGAGTCGCAAGTCGCCGTTGAAGATCGTTTGGGGTGTCAGACCAGGAAGGCTGGCGGGAATCTCTATCTCGAGCAAACCGTCCGATTGGGAAACGATGCGGGCGGAGACGTCGCCAACGGTCACCGCGGTCACCACGGAAAAGCCTTCTCCCGCGATGGTCATATTAGTACCCGCAATGAGAGCATTTCTGGGCTGGGCAGAATTCACGGCTGTGTCGATTCGAGGCAGAGAGTCCGGCGACTCCGTGACGCGGTATGCCGAAATCTGGGGCGTACCGTCCTCAGAATAAATGTAGGAAAACATCAACAGGCCCCCGCCCGGAAAAGCTACGGGACTCGTTAAGTGTCCAGGGGTGTAAGTCGAAAACGCCACGCTCGTTCCATCGGAAGATAACTTTGCAAGTACCGTGCCCCTGCCGGGAAAGGCGGCTGCGGCGGCGCGGGTCGGGAAGAGCCTCCCCATTGAGTAGCCATAAACGATAGCAGCGCCATCATCCTCCACGATGACCTGAGAAAGGTAATCCGACCCGACACCACCCATCAAGGTCGAGTAAATCACGTCACCGCTGGGAGACAAACGGGCGACGAACCCATCAATCGATGCAGTGGGATAAATCCGATTAGTAGGTGGCAACGGAAAAGATTGACTAGGATAAGGCTCCGCCTGAAAGGCACGCGGAGTGGTGTACAACTTTTCTCCGAGGCTGGTGCTTCCGACGATGTAGAAACTCCCGTCCGGACCGACGGCCGACCCTAACGCCGACGACGGCGGCAACCACGTGCTCCAGATCAATCGTCCGGTTCGGGAAAACTTCCAGATCTGGGTGCCTGCGGCATACACGTTGTCGTCGCGGTCGATACTGAGCGTGCCGACGGCATCCCGATAGCCGCCGAGATAGGTGCAATAAAGAATCCTGCGCCCATCCGCGCTCAAGCGTGCGATAAAGCCTGCCCGCTCCCGTGGGTCAACGAAAGGGGCGTCAAAATAGTAGCGCCAAACCGCATCAGGAGTTGTCGCCAAGCCCCGCAGCGTCCACCCACCAACCCAGATGGTGCCGTCGTGGGCGACCGCAAAGCCGAGGATGTTCCCAAGACCAACTCGACTGGCAAATATCGTAGATAGGGACTGCCGCGATAGTTTCATCACAAACTGGCTCGACGCAACTCCGGGCTCAAGTTCACCGGTAAAGGGAAAGTCGGGAGATCTGGACGTGCCGAAGACTAAGATATCACCCACTGAGTCAACGGAAGCAAAACTGCAATAGTCAATACCGCTGACGCCCGGGAAGGAGCGCGTTGCCAAAAGGGCGAGCTGTTTGGTTAGTAAGGCAACAACACACCCTCCGCCGTTGGCTAATCCGGTGACTATGAACTGGTCGCGGTCCCCGTGAACTGACGCTATTGTTACGTTTTGTAACTCAGGGGGAAGACTGATCGGCTGTAGGGTTAAATTTCCGGCTAGGCTTGACTTTTGGAGTATTACGCCAAGCACGGCAAGAGTGAAGCAGGCTAATACGCGCATGAAATCCAACCGGCCTGCAAGCTCCACCCGGTCGGAGCCATGACGTTGTTCATGACGCAATAGCCGGCAATAATCATGTTGTTGAACTGATTTGATATCACTTGGACATTATTGATGACGCTTAACCCCGCACTACTTCCGCAGCCGGCGACAGGTGGCGCGCCAGCGCCATCACAATCATGTTGACTAAACCTTACTGCAAACGGGAGCTTGCCAGGTACCGCGATCGAAGAGCCATTGTTTGCTACGGTATTGTCCTGAATAACCACTCCACTTGTCACACGGTTACTAACAACATTCCAAATGTCGATTCCTGACTCGGCGTTGTCGGTGGCACGCCCGTTACTCTCCAAAGTATTGTTAGTATTGATGACGAGATCTTTCGTGCTACGGGCAAGGATCGCGTTGTAAGGGTAGCCACGAATCGTGTTATTTTGAACAAGTTCTTTGTGACCGTGCAGTTCCAAAGCCTGGGTGCTGTAGCCAGCACCGAAATTCAATCCCGTTCCACCAAATATATTCCCCAGGATCTTAGTGTCGTAATCACATTCTGTTGTGTTCATGGTCCCGCCGGAGGAGTCATATGGCCTCTGATAATTATCAGTAAAACTATTATCCTGGACGACCACCTGACGAGAACGGTTCAGTGCCACCGCGCCTGTCCAGCTTCGAGTGAAGCCATTCAGAGAGATCAATATATTGTGGGGAACGTCCGCTGTGGCGGCTGCTGGAAGGCCTCCGGAGAGCACGTCGCAAAAGGTGTGCTGGGGCGTATAATACCTGGGAAGTGGAGCATTTGGGGGAGGATTGCCATCCCATACGCCATTATTCCCGATGAGAATCCCCACGACATTGGGTTCATAGAACCTGTTCCAGGTGATCGTAACGCCATCGATACTTGGCCCATAAATCGCGAGGGCCGCTCCGACTGCGTTGCGAAATTCGGAATATCGGATCGTGATGTTGTTGTGCTCCCCCAATAAGTATAGGTCCTGAGTGTGTGGCTGGGCGAGCGGATCGCCTGGCAGAGTATAGGGACGACAGCGGCCGGCATACGCTCCCGCCGATCCTTCGAACTCGATGTTCTCGATGATCAGATTGCTGACGCCTTTCTTCACATCCATCATGCGCTGACATCCCGGATCGCTACTTAGCGCACCGGCATCATAGCGGACAAGTTTCGGGAGCGTTAGGGTTGGCGCTCCACCCACGGTAATGCCTGAGCGCTCGATGACGATAGGCGCATTCAATTGGAAGGTTGTAGTACTTCCAGGAGGGCCAGGAACCGAAACCACCCTTACCGTCTGAGTATTCCACATATAGTAAGTTCCCTCTGGCAAAGTGCAGACTGGGCCCGAACCTCCAGGCTTGATGCAATCGCGAAACGACTGAGGGATTACACCCACCGGGCGCACGACAATCTCGAGGGAGGCTCGGTAAGGGACCCAGGCGTTATTAATCCTCGAATAGAGCGTGGCGTAGACCCGGTTGTTATTCGCCGGAAGGTTGCGGACCGTGGCGCTGAGCGTATTGGTACCGATGTTACGCTCGTTGTAATAGTCGGTGCCGTCAACCGTGGAGCCCACCGCCAACCAGTACAGATTGGCACCGGTGCCGGAAGTCCACTGAAAGGTGTAAGTGGAGCTCGCAATCGGAGCCGCTTGGGCCAACAACTGCGCAGGCGTAGTGGTCACCGTCACGGTGGCATTCTGGTTGTAAGTGTCGTAGAAAGCAGTGTTGGCTAGCCAACCATTGCCGATCAGCGAGTAGAGAGTGATAAATACTCTGCGACCCGTAGCCGGGACGAAGAGTGCGGCGGAGTAAGTGCCGGTGTAGTACTCCTGGTTGGCCAGGTCATTCCAACCGGCCTGCGTCCCGGCGGTGAACCGGACCTTACTCACACCCACGCCCGCATCCCATTGGATCGTAACGTAATTGGAGAGCACCGCCCCGGCGACCGGCGCAATGACGCGCGCGGCGCGGGCCGTGGGAGCGCCGCCCGCCGGAGTGCCGTAGACCGCGGATTGGGCTATCCAGCCGCCTTGGAAGGCCGAATTGACGGTGGCAAAGACTTGCCCACCCGCCAATTGAAGAAACGGGATGTTAATATCCCTGGCCGAAGAGATATATT
>JAYVRS010001065.1:0-3110 GCA_043776185.1 Bryobacteraceae bacterium
TTGCGTGAAGAAAGTGCTAAAGAAAAGCGCGCCATCGGCGACGTTGCTCGTTGAATATCCATGCCACGTCAGAAAATCACCCACGTTGTTGGGGATCCAGAAGTCGGTCACCGGCCCCAACGTCGGCCCGTTATGGCTTCCGCTGGAAGTCGTAATGGTATTCCACGGACCTACGCCCAGAATGCCCCCGTCCAGAGTGAAGTCATTGAAAGGGCTGCCGCCCAGCGACGGAGAATCCCCAAAGATCAGCCAGCCAAACCCCTGGCCCGGCACCCACGATTGGTCGGCATTCTCGAGCGCTAGCGTGAATGTGTAGTACACGATGCCGTTAGCACTCCAGGATTTCGTGTAATCCAGCCGCAAGGGGGTCGCATTGCCCCACGACGCCGCGAGCAACAAAAAAGTAAGGAGCAGTCTAGTTCGTCTCAACATGGCTATGTTGAGATAATCGGCGTAAAGCGAATCAACTACACTCGGGGAATCACCTTAGTCACCTTGAACCCAGCGGACTAGCGGCGTCGGGCGGCCAACTCCGACACGCCCAGACCCGAGAAGGCGAACTCCTCGCTGTGCGAATCCGGAGCCGCCACAATCAGCTTGTCCTCGAAGGCAAAATCCAGCTTCGGCTTTTTGTGGTTGCGCAGATACCAGCGATAGGTCTCGCCCAAACCCTTCGCAAAGTCAGTCGGTTTCCAGCCCAGCGTACGTTGCGCCTTGGCCACCACCTCAGTGATCGCCGGAATGTCGTAATAAAAACCAAAGTAGTGCAGTGGGCCCATGGGATGCCCACCCTGCTGAAAGATCAACCGGCGCGGCAGCCTCACCATGTTCACTTTCTTCTTGGCGGCCGTCGCGAAGGCCGTCAGCAGTTCCTCCTGAGTCACTGGCCGGGGATTAGCAATGTTAAAGGCCTGCCCCACCGCCGTCGGCTCGTCGATCACCTTCAACATCGCCTCCACCAAGTCCTTGATGTAGACGAATTGCATCAGCCGACGGCCGTCACCCGGCAAAATGATGCCCCGGTTCAAGCGCAACCGGTCCCAGAAGAATTGCTCGCGATAAAAAGGGTTTTCCGGCCCGTAAATAAAGGGCGGACGCAACGTCACGACGGGCGTTTTGTTGCGGTGATAGAGCCGGAACAGCATGCGCTCCGTCATCGCTTTGTTGCGCACGTAGGCGTCCGGATGGTCGTCCGGAGCCAGCGCATCCGCTTCGTGATGATTCAAGCCATCGCCATAGGCGGCGACACTCGACATGAACACATAACGCATCAACCGATCGCCGGCCGCGCGCACAGCCGCTTCCACCTGATTCGCGGTCGTCCCGCGCTCCCAATCGTATACGTTGTCGTAAATGACTTCAAAACGATGGGGCGCGATGGCCTTGCTAACGGCATCGGCGTCGTTGCGGTCGCACACGATATTGGCAACTTTTTTGCCCAGGGTATGCGTGCGCTTCCGGTGCATGATGGTCACATCGTGCCCGGCTTTCACCAGGGCATGCACCAACGGCTTACCGATGAACTGAGTCCCACCGATGACGAGAACTTTCATCGCTCTTAGATTCGATCGCTTTCTTATCCGCAACTCACCGGTCGTCTTGCGCCGGCGTCGCCCAATTCTAATCCATTCGATGCGCGAAGGCACCCTGCTGGCGTACGAACCTGTCGTACAAACCTGGCAGAAATATTTAGTCCAATCCCGATTTTGACCTTCAGAATCCTATACATCCCCGGCGTGGGGGCGACCTTTCGACTTGGTTTGGCTGGATTCTGCGGCAAATTGCGGACTCTTCAGACGTTTTTTCTCACGGCCCGCTTCTCGCAACGCCTGATGAGCGAATCGAAGGGCCAAACGCTATACTAACAAACGGATGTCGGTTCGCGCGACCTCTACTATTTCCGTACTCCTCGCCGACGACGAACAGCTCGCTCGGGAGGAGCTCGCATTCCTGCTCAAAGATTTCCCGGACTTCGAAGTTCTCACCATGGCCTCCAATGGTCTCGAAGCCGCCGCCCTGGTGGAGCGCCTCGAACCGGATGTCGTATTTCTCGACGTTGACATGCCTGGCTTGGACGGTCTTGGCGTCATTCGCCGTCTTCAGGAAAGAAGCGTACCCCTGCCCTTCTTCGTCATGGCCACCGCCCACGAGCATTACGCCCTCGAAGCCTTCCGCTTAGAGGCCATGGATTACCTCCTCAAGCCCATTGACCGCGATCGCCTCATTGAAACCCTGGAACGCATCCGCCGGGTAGTCTTCGAACGCCATCGCCTGGCTGAACGCTCCGCCGACCAAGCCGCCGCTGTGGGGGCCGAACCCAGCGAACGCCGCAGTAAGCTGGTGGTCAAAAACGGCAACCGGAATCTGATCATCGACGTGGGCGATTTGATCTACGCCACCATCGACGAAGGCCTCATCACCGTCGTCACGACGCAGTTTGAAGGTGAGAGTTTCTATCGGACGCTGGAGGAATTACAGTCGAACCTCGACCCCGCAGTGTTCTGGCGCGTCCACCGCGGCTACCTGGTCAATGTCAACCGCATCCGCGAGGTGATCCCCTGGTTCAAGTCCAGCTTTCAGATCCGCATGGATGACAAAAAAGCAACCGAGATCCCCGTCAGCCGCGTGCAAACCAAGCGCCTGCGGACCCTGTTCCGCTTGTAGGCTGGTCCCGCCCTACAGCCCCCGATGACAATCGGGGGGTCACAACCTTCCGCGTGCCATGGCCGCTTTCATTGACAAACAAGAGCCTGTTGGTGATGCCTCGATCCAGTGCGATGCAGATACTCACCCCCCCCCGATTGTCATCGGGGGCTGTACAGACCTACTGTTCACGCGGTCGAAGCACCTAGTCGTCTCGAGGTTGGCCGCGCAGCTTCTTGGTGGTCGACTGTTGCGACTTAGCCGTCAGCCGCCGCACTTTCGACCCCAACGTCGGCCGGCTCGCGCGACGGCGCTTGGGCACGATCTCCGCCCGCGCCACCAGTTCATCAAGCCGCGCCCGGGCCTCAGCGCGATTAGCGTCCTGCGTCCGGTGCTCGCGCGCCATAATAATCAGCACGCCGTCCCGCGTCATGCGGCTCCCCGCCAAAGCCATCAGGCGCAGCCGA
>JAYVRS010001066.1:0-3109 GCA_043776185.1 Bryobacteraceae bacterium
GCCGGAACTTGGTTCGACCGCCAAGCCACGCGAGCCGCGTCAATGGAAAAATCGAGCCCGAGCACCTGAAATCCCGCGCGCTGCACAAAACTGGTAAACAGCCCGCCCCCGCAGCCGACATCGAGCAGCACCGGCGCCCGGCCATTCAACGGACCAACCGAGCGTAAAGCCGACAGCGCAAAATTGACGTGGTCGCGAATCACGAAATGGCGGTAGGCTTCGGTAATCTGCGAAACCGAACCAGACGCGGCCTCAAACCAATACTTTTCCGGATAGAACGCGCGCAATTCGGAGGGCGTCGGCTGCGGATCCAGCCGGATCAGACGGCAGCGGTCACACTCCACCACGTAGAAGATTTTATCGGTGGTATGGTAAAGCCGGTCGGAGCCGCTAAACAGAGTGCGTACACAGAATTCACCGCAAGCCGGGCAAGCCGTGGAAGCCACCGGACCGTTAACTCTAGACTCGGGCAGGACCGCTACCGGAACCGTCAGCTCGGGCACACTTAGATCCCCTGCGTGCTGATCTCTTTCAGGGAGATGCGGTATTGCCGCAGAAGCAGAATGATCTCGGCGTCGCTTCGCTTTCGAAATCGCGCAATCTCCTTTCTCTTTATCAGCATGCGTGGCAGCATGACGAGCGCTGCGCAGTCCGCGCGGATCAGTGCCCACAGCATCCTCGCCTTACCCCGAATGCCTGGGTAAAGGTTGGTATCGCCTTGGCCGCGCCAGGCGGCAAGGGCACCCGCTGATAAGCGTAGCAGATAGTAGAACGGGTTGAGCAGCGCCAATCGCCAAGGAAAGAGCTTGGCCACCAGCAAGAGCCGGTTACGTTCAATCAGGATCAGGCGTCGCGCCGACGCCAAGCCCAATGTCGTTCCCCGGTGATGACGCACCCGAGCCGCCGGGGCATACACGCAGTCCCACCCGGCAATCCGGCCGCGCAGGCCCAGTTCGGCATCGTCCGCGTAGGCGAAAAAGTCCTCGTCGAAGCCACCGATTTCGTCCAACATGGACTTGCGGTACATCGCCGCGCAGCCATCGGGCCACAGGCAGTCCGTCGAGTGGTCATACTGTCCCCGGTCCAACTCCCCACTTCCCCGCCCCCGATTCTGCCCATCCGGGTAAATCAGATGGCCCACCTTATCGATGCGCTGCGGATCCGCATAAACCAGGATCTTCGACGCCACCATCCCGATCTCTGAACGCGCTTCGCAAGCCTTACGCAGTTCTCGCAGCCACGTCGGGTCCGCTTCCGCATCGTTATTCAGCAACGCGATCAGCGAGCCCCCGGCGATGGCAATCCCCTGATTGTTGGCCGCGCAGAAGCCCCGATTGTCCGCATTGCGAATCACATGCAGTGGAAAGCATGTGGAAAAGTTGTGAATCGCCATCTCCACTGATCCATCAGTGGACCCATTGTCCACCAGAATTACCTCAAACTCAGTGTCCACCTGCCCGGCCAATGATTCGAGCGAGGCCCAAAGCAGTTCCCGGCGGTTCCAATTTACAACAATCACGGAAATCATGAGGCACAAATCAACACTACTCAGTTTTTTGCATCCACCAGTGGGGGTAAACGCGTCTCCTTATGGGTTATTATAGGCCGTAGACAGAAAGTAATAGCACCATGGCATCAATCGGTCAAAAACTTCGCCAAGAACGCGAGCGGTTAGGCATTCCGATGTCGGAAATCGCCCGCGAGACTCGCATCAGCGCGCGGTATCTCGAAGCGATCGAATCGGAAGACACTCGAACTCTTCCTCAGGACTTTTTCTACCGCAGTTTCGTTCGCCAATACGCCGAGTATCTGGGGATTTCCGCAGATGAGATCACCAACACGCTCCGGCGGGAGCTGCCCATGGACGAGCCGCTGCCGCTGCCGAATCCGCCCGTGCGCCAGTCGATCTTACCCAGCTTACCCGCGAAGCCAACCAGCTTACCCCTGCAGACCGCGATCAGCGTCCCCCACGAGCTGCCTGCCGTATTCCGCACTCCGGCGATCATCTTTGAAGAGCGAACTTCCAAGCGTTGGCTGGCCGTCGCCGCGCTTCTCCTCGTCGGGTCTGTTTCGTATTTGGTCACCCGCCGCAATCCGGCTGATTCGCTAACGCCGGTTGCCGCCCAAGTGCCAGGATCGACGAATGCCGCCGTTCCGTTCTCGACAGCTCAGGGTGCCCCTTCCAATGCTCAAACTGGTGGCCAATCCGTCACCAGCGCTGGCCCCACCGCCGTGGTGCAAGCCACCAATCTCGGGTCCGGTCGCCTGCAGATCGTCATTAGCGCGCGCGAGCAGACGTGGATCAAGTTGGTAGCCGACGGTAAAAACATCTATATGGGGCTGATTGAACCTGGGCAATCGCAGGCCATTCAGAACGCCAGCAACGCGGAGTTGCTCACCGGCAATGCCGGGGGCATTGAAGTCAAACAGAACGGCCGGTCGCTTCCCGGATTGGGATCGAGCGGCGAGGTTCGCACCGTGGTGTTTGATACCGAGAATTACCAGGTCCGCCAGCCGGTGGCCAAGCCGAAGGTGGCCGATCCGGCACCAGAGCCCGCGAACGGCGTGAAGCCTGCCCAGACCACCTCTTCCACCGAATAGGGCCTCGATCAGCGCTGGTGATCGCCGAGCCGGAAAGCAATACTCGTGAAGAACACTCAAGTCCTGCTGGCCTCGCGGCCGGTGGGCATGCCGAAATTGTCCGATTTTCGCATCGCGGCAACCGAACTTCCTGAACTCAAGGATGGTGAAGCGTTGGTTGAGGTAGTCTACCTCTCCGTCGATCCCTACATGCGCGGCCGCATGAGCGATGGCAAGAGTTACGCGGCACCCATGCAACTGGGCGAGGTGATGGTGGGCGGCGTGGTGGGGCGCGTGATGCGGTCAAATGACCCATCCCTCTCCTATGGCGACTACGTCGAAGGCTTCCTGGGCTGGCAACAGTACGGCATTGCTCCCGCCAAACAACTGCGCAAGCTCGATCCGCAGGCCGGGCCGCTGTCGGCGGCGTTGAGCGTCATGGGCATGCCGGGCTTGACGGCCTACTTTGGCCTTCTCGATATCTGCAAACCCAAGCGCGGCGAGACCGTCGTGGTATCAGGAGCCGCCG
>JAYVRS010001067.1:0-3109 GCA_043776185.1 Bryobacteraceae bacterium
CTTCGTGGCCAATGGGCATAACGATTCGATCACCGTGGTGGACGCTTTCAGCTTACTGGTGCTGCAGAATATTCCGTTGCGCGTGCCGGGCTTGGAGAGCCTGCGCGGCGTGCTACCGATTGGGCTGGCATTTCATGCGCCCACCGGTTGGTTACTGGTGGCCGAGGCCGGTTTGAATGCGGTCGCCATCGTCGATCCGCGGCGTGGGCAGGTGCTGGGCCATGTGCCGACGGCGTGGTTCCCCACCAAGGTGGTCGTCGATGGCAATCGCGTGTTCGTGGTGAATGCGAAGGGCTTTGGAACGGGGCCTAATGCCGATAAGACGGGTCCGCTGGCCAAAAGCTTTCAGGGCGAACTGCGGCGGGGCGCGATGCAGATTTTTGACCTGCCCAAGCCGGCGGCGCTACCCGAGTTAACCGCGCGTGTCTGGGAGTATAACGGCGCTAACCCCTCTCGCTTAGCGCCCGCGCCCATTCCGCCGGACGTGCGCTATGTGGTGCTGATTGTCAAAGAGAATCGCACCTTTGACGAAGTGATGGGCGACATTGAGTCGCAAGGCGGTGTGCAGGTACGCGGTGCCACCGAACTGGCGCGTTTCGGCAAACGGGGACGGATTGAAATTGACCGCAACAGTCTGCGGCAGCGCTTCAGCTTGCCGCACGTGAATGTCGCGCCCAACCATCGTGAGATGGCCACGCGCTGGGCCTTCTCCGATAACTTCTACGCGGACTCCGAAGTTAGTGTCGACGGGCATCACTGGCTCGTCGGCAGTTATCCCAATGCCTGGACTGAGAGCACGCTGATGGCCGGCTACGGCGGGCAGAAGGACTTCCGCTTTCCCTCCACGGCCCCGGGGCGCTTTCTGTTTCCGGGCAGTAACTCGTCCGTGCATCCGGAAGAGCAGTTAGAGGCCGGCGCCATCTGGCATCATCTGGAGCGCAATGGTATTCCGTTCCGTAACTACGGCGAAGGCTTTGAATTGGCGGGCGCCGATGAAGGCCCGGGCTTGAAGCCGACGGGCGCGCGCTACATCACCAACGTGCCGATGCCCACGCCGCTCTACCAGAACACGGCCTGGACTTATCCTAACTACAACACCAACATTCCCGATCAATTTCGGGCCACGCAATTTATTGACGACGTGAAAAGGAACTACGTCGATGCCGGGCAGGACCTGCCGCGCTTTCTGTATATCCATTTGCCCAACGACCACTTGGCGAAGCCGCGTCCGGTGGACGGCTATCCCTTCGCCGCCTCCTTCATGGCCGACAACGACTATGCGCTGGGCCGCATTGTGGAGTTTCTTTCGGGCACGCCCTGGTGGCGCAACATGGTGGTGTTTGTTACCGAGGACGATGCCCAGGGCGGCGTGGACCATGTTGATTCGCACCGCAGCATTTTTATGGCGCTGGGTCCGCATGTGAAGCGCGGCCACTTGTCGCGGCACAATGCGAGCTTCCCGGCGTTGCTCAAGACGATCTTCCGCACCCTGCGTACGGGTCCGCTGAATCTTTTCGATGCCTGGGCGACGGACTTAGCCGATGTCTACACCACGCAGCCGGACTATGCGCCTTACAAGTTACTGCCGGTGAACCTGGAGTTATTCGACCCTGCGAAGGCCAAGGATCCGCTGGATCCGGCACCGAGCGAGAAGATGGATGACCCGAACGTTTTGCGCGAGCAGCATCGGCGGCCGGCGGTGAAGTAAGTCTGGCGGAGGGGAAAGCGGTCGAAAACCTAGCCAATATGTGGCCAACTAGCCCCGCGCGAGCGCGGGGGCACATTTCATTCCGGTTCGCACCAAGGCGGGCCGGTGGCCTGGCCGTGGGGGTGCCCCGAGCGGCTACCCCCTACTTCTATTGTCACGCCCGATGTCGCGCTAGCCTATTGGTATCGCGAGACATTTTGTACGAGTGGGCGAGATCGGTGTATGAGCGTGTATGTCCCCGATCCCTTCCCCGATCCCTCATTCTTACCGATATAAGCCACCCCGATGTTCGTCGAAGTAAGCGACGTCGCCGCGACGCCGTGCTTCAGCGTCCAGTGACCGCTGGTACCGGAAGCGTTCACAGATATTATCAGCCTTGACGTTCTTCCGTTGACGCCATTCGTCATACTCCGATAGCACCTCCTTCTCAACTTTGCCCAGCGCTGCCGCCCAGCCACGGAAGTAATCCTTCATAATCACCCGACACCCGAAACGCTGACTGTCTGCAAACCGCTTGAAGTAACTTCGTTGATTCGCGCCATCCGTTTCGATATGGTCGTCAGCACTCTTCATGAGTTCGCGCGTCCACAAATCAGCGGCCTGGATACCAACCTCTTTTCGCGAAGAAAAGTCAAGCGTCTCATGCAACGCCGGATTGTACAGCCACTCCGGCGTGCTAACGAAATAATCGTAGATACACTCAGCCGCGCCTTTGATCTCCGGCTTCCGGTCCAGGATAAACCGAACGCGTCTTGCTGGCTTGTCAACGACATGCACCTCTCTAGCAACCGTGATGAGCACTTCACGCAATCCCAGGTGATAGTCCTGCTCAGAGAACTTCATCGACATATGTTGCGATTGATTGTAGAGGTCTATGCCATGTCCAAATCCGCGAAGGTCAGACTCAACTAGAATGTCAACAAGGTCGGAATACAGGGAGGTATTTTCGGCGGGCGTATTGCTGGCGTAGTGACCGTGGCCGCCTTCGCACTCCGTCGCATGAAACACCACTCCGCCCGTTCGTTCAAGCCACCGCGTGGTCAAGGCACCCCATTGGCCTTGCGTACCAAAGACCACCGCGACGACGTACACGCGCTTGCGCTTCCCGTCCGAACTTTCATCGCCATACGCAATGAGCATCTCGGGAGCATCCTCAGAAGATAGATTTTCCATTTAAGATCACCAAATCAGTATAGCGAACACAGGGCGAAGATGCGATGCCGGGAACAAGCCCGGGCCCGCCCCACATGGAGGCTCATAGATTTCATGACGCGTCCTGCCCCCGGTGAAGTAAGTGGGCCAAAAGGAAAAAGCCTCACCCCGGAGGGTGAGGCTTTTTTCTTTAACAAGGGTTGAGCTTAGCGCGAAGTGGTAGCGCGACGGGCCGTGCCACCAAATTTA
>JAYVRS010001068.1:0-10582 GCA_043776185.1 Bryobacteraceae bacterium
AGAAACACGGGGATCGCCAACATCAGGGCCATCATTTTCATGCGTTTCATCTTGTGTCGATCTCCTCTCGACACCACAGAAGATGCGGAATTGGTGGGCTGGGTTTCCAGTATTTATTTGCTCATAAATGAAACCAATAGGTGGCTTTTTCCGTAGCGTACAAAGCCAAATGGGAACCGTTGAGGCTCTTTGGAGCGCCAACGATTCCCATTTAGACTCTCCCCCCGGAGCTTGGCTGTGAATGCTTTAAGCGGCGTCAGCGAACAGCGAGCGCTGCAGGGGCTGCGACGAGCGGAAGCCCTCTAGCGCTGCGGGGTAACGGCGTAAGAGCTCCTTGGGCACGATGCCGGCCTCACCGAGGAGAGCCTGCATCTGAAAGGCATTCACTAAAGACTTGGCGTTGGCTTCGTTGTTGAAGACGACGAAGACCTGCTTGGCGTGCTGGCCGATGTGCTCAATGCGATCGGCCCAGTCGTTCAATTCGGGCTGCTGGTAGAGATAATCGTACCGGCGGGTTGGTTGGAACCAGTTCTCATAGTTGCGGCCGTTGAGCCGAACGTAACCGATTCCGTTCGTGAGGATCGCCGTGGGGGGCATGGCGCGGCCGTAAGCCGGCTGGTCGATGTTGCTGAAGCCGATGCGGTAATCGATCAGCGTGCCGATGGCTTCGGGGAGCATCCAGCTCTCATGCGGGAACTCCGCCACGAGCGGGTAGCCGTGGAAGGCTTTGCGGAGTTCGATGACGTATTGGCGATTCTCTTCGGTGAAACGGAAGGACCAGGGGAACTGCATCACCAAAGCGCCAAGCCGCTTGGCGGAATGGATGGGGCCGAGCCCGTGACGAAACAAAGCCACGTCGGCCTTATCTAGCTTCTTTTCATGGGTGAAGGCGCGGCCGAGTTTGGCGGTGAACTGGAAGTCCGGCCGGTGGGAGACCAGGGAGACCCAAACTTGAGCGACCTCCGGCTTGATGGCTTGGTGGAAGGAAGAGTTGATCTCCACGGTGTTGAAGAATTTCGAGATGTGGCTGAGCGGGTGGAAGCCGCGCGGCTTGGGTGAGGGGTAAAAGTGAGTATCCCAACTGGGGTGGGCCCACCCGGCGGGACCGATTGCCAGATTAATGGGAGTTAGATTGATGGGGCGTAGACTGGAGGGGGGTAAGTCATTCATCGCTTTCTCTTCGCCTCTTCAATCTACGCCCCTTCTTCGCCCTTGTCAAGAAGAAAAGGCGAAGAGATAGTCGTTTTACGGAGCGGAGCTAATTATGGAGTTTTGTTATTCGTTTGATGGAGTTGCGGGCTTTCAGGACTAAGGGCGGGCCCAACTACGCTTGTTTTGACTAGGCATGACTCCAGGATCGCAGCTGGTGTCAAAAAATCCGATGCAGGGGGGCGGGGATTGCGGGGCGAAGCTGTTGATTCTAAGTGAGTAGTGTTTTTGTTGAAGTGGCGTGACTGGTGGAATTGCGCCAACGGGAGACCAAGTCACGGGCGGCGGCGGGCCAGTGGGGGAATTGGAACTCAAATCCGGCCTGTTGGAGACGGGTGGGGATGACTTGACGGCTTTTGAGGACGAGCTCGGTTTCGGTGCGCATCAGCCAACTGCCGATCTCCAGCATCCAAGCGGTGGCCGGAAGGCCAATGGGCATGCCCCAGGCTTCGCGAAGGGCGCGCATGAAGTCGCGATTGGGTAAGGGGTGGGGTGCGGCGAGGTTGATGGTGCCCTGGAGGTTTTCGTGAACGATGAGAAACTCGATGGCGCGGATGAAATCGGTGTCGTGAAGCCAGGAGACGTATTGGGTGCCAGGGCCGGAGGTGCCGCCGAGTCCGAGGCGGATGAGCTGGCGGAAGATGTCGAACACGCCGCCGGGGTCGGGGCTAAAGGTGGCGGCGGTGCGCAGGGCGAGGCGACGGGTGCGGGGGAGGCCGGTTTCGAAGAAGGCGGCTTCCCAGTCTTTGGCAACTTTGATGGAGAAGTTCCAGGTATCGGGCGCGCCGGGTTCGTGGCCACCCAATTCACCGGTGATTTCGTCCATGGGGCGGTCGAGGGCGTGGCGGTAGATGGTAGCGGTGGAGGCGTTCATCCAGAGGCGCGGGGGATGGTTCAGTTCGGCGATGACTTGGCCTAATAGGCGGGTGGAGAGAATGCGGGAGTCGTAGATTTGGCGACGGTTTTCGGGGTGATAGCGGCAGTTGACGGTGCGGCCGGCTAGGTTGAGGCAGAGACCGGCTTGGCTGAGGTGCTCGGTCCAGGGGCCTGGGGTAAGGCCGTCCCAAGGGACGGTCGTCCAGGGTTTGGATTGGGGTGTGCGGGAGAGGACGATGACTTCGTGGCCCTGAGCGTGGAAGTGCCGGGCGATGACTTGTCCGACTTGGCCGGTACCACCGGGGATGACGATTTTCATTAGGTCCTCGCTATCTTCATCTTAGGCGAAGGGACATCGAGTCGGGCCGGGGGCCCGACCTACCTACTGGAGTGTTACAGAGTGGGTGGGTGGACTCGTACAGTAACTGAGCGAGGATGAGGCGGGCCGGAGGCCCACCCCACTGGTTTTTACTGCGTGGGTGGACGAGTACAGCAACGATGAGTCGGGCCACTAAATGGCGCGGAAGGCTAGTACGGCGTTTAGGCCGCCGAAGGCGAAGGAATTGGATAGGGCTGCGCCGACCCGGCAGATTCGTGAAGTATTGGGAATTACGTCGAGGTCGCATTCGGGATCGGGCGTGGTGAAGTTTGCGGTGGGCGGCAGTGTGCCGTGATAGAGCGCGAGCACGGTGGCGGCGGCCTCCAAGGCTCCGGCGGCGCCCATGGCGTGGCCGTGCATGGACTTGGTGGAGCTGGTGGGCGGCGGAACGGCGAACACGGCGCGAATTGCCTTGGCCTCGGTGGAGTCGTTGGCTTCGGTGCCGGTGCCATGGGCGTTGATGTAGCCGACTTCCTCCTGCGCTAACCCCGCATCCGCCATAGCCATCGACATGGCGCGGGCCGCGCCGCCCTCAGACGGCATGGTGATGTGGTGCGCATCGGCCGTCATGCCACAGCCGGCCAGTTCGGCGTAGATTCTGGCGCCGCGAGCTTGGGCGCGCTCCCAGGGCTCTAAAATCAGCATGCCCGCACCAGCGCCCAGAACGAGCCCCAGACGGCCCTTGGAGAAGGGACGGCAGGTATCCGGGGCCATCACGCGCATGCCCTCCCAGGCCTTCAACACTCCCAGCGAAAAGGGAGCTTCGCTACCGCCGGCGATGGCCATTTCAGCCGCGCCGCTACGCACCATCCACAAGGCCTGCCCGAGCGCGTGATTGGCCGAGGAGCAAGCCGTTGACACGGTGAATGACGCCCCGGTGAAGCCAAAGCGCATCGAGATCTGGCTGGTGGCGGCGCTGGTCATGGCGCGCGGAATCGTAAAGGGATGAAAGCGAGGTTTCTGGTCGGCGTAGAGATCACGGAAGCCCTGATCTTCGGTGACCTTGCCGCCGAGGCCACAGCCGGTGACGATGGCCGTCCGCTGCCGGAGTTCGTCGGTGAGTTCCACGCCCGAGTCGGCGATGGCTTCGGTCGCCGCGGTTAAGGCGTAGAGCGCGAAAGGATCAATCTGGTCAATTTCCTTTAGATTGAAATGCTGGGCCGCATCGAAGCCGGAGACTTCGGCGCCGATCAGGATTTTGAGCAGGGAACGGTCCACTGACTCGATGGGCCGAATGCCGCTGGTGCCAGCTTGAAGTCGCGACCAGAAAGCCTGGCGGTTGGAGCCGATGGCCGAGACAATTCCCAGGCCGGTGATCGCGACGCGCCTCATGCGGGGGTGGAAGGGGCGGCCGCTTGTTCCGCCAGCAGGCTGCGAATTCCTTGAGCAATGTCGGCGACACTCTTCAACTGCTTGGCGGCCTCGTCGGGAATGTTGACGTTGAACTCTTCCTCTAGCGCGAACAGAATCTGCAGACCGTCGAGCGAATCCACTTTCATCTCTTCGAAGGTGCTTGCGGGCTTGACGCTCGAGGCGTCCATGTGTTGGGTCTTTACGATTACTTGAATCACGCGTTCGATTATCGGGTCGGGAATGAGGTCGGGCATATGAGTTGGGTTACGGTGGGAAAACGAAAGCCGCTTTGCCCTAATCTGGGCATCATAACGCGAACTGCCCCAAGGGTGGCGGAGATGTCCGGATTCGCCTGCAATATGCGTCCATCGTGCAGGCAGAAAATCGCTCCAGATCTGGCCGCGTTCTCCAACCTAGTGGCTACCTGATCGCCCGTTAGGCGCCAATCGCGGGCGATGACGGACCACATCGTGAGCCGCAGATGGTGCTGCTGGAGGATGCCGGCCAGTCCGGGCCAGCGGCAGCCAAAGGGCGGGCGGAAGAGGCGGGGAGTGACTCCGGTGGTGGCCGCGATCTGGCTTTGAGCGGTGGCCACTTCGCGCCGGATTGTGTCGCGGCTTTGGAGATAGAGCGCCGTGTGGGAGTGCGTGTGGTTGGCAATTTCATGGCCGCGAGCGACGATTTCACGGGCGACGCCCGGCAGGCGCTTCACGTTCTGTCCGCAGACGAAGAAGGTGGCCTTGGCTTGGTGCTCATCCAGCAAGTCGAGCAAGTGAGGCGTGCTCTCGCTAGGCCCATCGTCGAAGGTGAGGGCGATGGCCCGTACGTCACGAGGACCGGCCCTCGGACCCTGCCAGGTGACGGGACCGAGTAGGGTGGAACTGCGTCCGCGTACGGCCCAGACGGCTAGTGCGGCGGCACCGGTTAATAATGCGGTCTCGATCATGCGAACTTGATGCTATGGTCGCCCACCACGGCGAACGTCTCAGCGGGCGAGTGCAGGAAGAAGTAACTCCAGGGACCAGGGATCCACGGATAGCGGGTAATGACGCTCTCGTCGACGGTGACGCCTAGCCCTGGCTGGCGGTTGAGTATCAGTTCGCCACGCTCAATATCGAGCGGCGTGCTGAGGATCTCGCGGGCCAAATCGAAGCGGTACATCGACTTGGTGGCGGCGGTGGTGTAGACAGGATACTCGAGCCACTCGACCACGTCCTCCGGCCAGCAGACGCCTAACTGAGCCGCGGCGGCGAGTTCGAGGTCCGTGCCCCAGCTGTGAAAGGCGAAGCGCAGATTCTGCCGCGCGACTTCGGCGAAAACGCGGCGGGCGACGCTGTAGCCGCCTTGGCAGAGTAAGTCGAGCTGCACGTAGTCGACACAGCCTTGGTGCATGAGGTCGGTGAAGCCGGCTTCGTCGGGCTCGTGCTCGCCGCCGGCGATGGGGACGATGGCGGCTTGCCGCAAGCGGGCGTAGGCATCATGGCGATCAGGCAACAGGGGCTCTTCGAGCCAGGCGATTTCGTACTCGGCTAGGCGGCAGGCAAGTTCGGTGACGGTCTGCTCGGTGTAGCTGTGGTCGCCCATGCGCCACCAGGTGTGAGCGTCGACCATGAGATCGAATTGGGGGCCAGTGGCGCGGCGCATCAGTTCCACGGTGCGCACGTCCTCGTCAGGGCCCAAGCCGGGACGCATCTTGTAGGCCGTAAATTTCAGCTCCTGAATGGCCTGCGCCTCTTCGGCGTACGATTCGGGCGACTGATACATGCCGGCGCTGGCGTAGAGGCGAATGCGATCTCTGACGCGGCCGCCGAGCAACTCGGAGACCGGCACGCCGCGCTGTTTGCCCACCAGATCGTAGAGCGCGACTTCCACCATGGTGTAAGCGCGGGCGGCTTTGGCGTCTTGGCCCGGCCCGGCGTGAAAGCGGACGCGCATGGCGTCGGGATCGGCCAAGGTCTGGCCGGCTAGAAACGGCGCGATCACTTGGGCGACGAGGTCGCGCACGGCTTCGGTGGCCGAACCGGGAGCGTAGCCCACCAAGCCGTTTGAACACTCGACGCGAATCAGCATCGCGTCACGCTTCACAATGCGGCGATCGCCGCCGTGGTATTCGAGCTCAATCGGCTGCGCAAAAGGAAAGGAGAGTAAGTGGGCTTCCACCCGGACAATCTTCACTCTTACAGCTTATGCCTTCGCGCTAACCTGGAGATTATGACTGATCCCCGCTACCCCGTTGGAAAGTTCGCCGACAGCTTAACGCGCACGATCGAGCGCCGCCAAACTCTGGTGCGCGACATCGCGAATCTACCTGCGCAAATGCGCGCCGCCGTCACCGGGCTCGGTGACGCGCAACTCGACACGCCGTATCGCGAAGCCGGCTGGACGGTGCGCCAGGTGGTACACCATGTGGCCGACAGCCATGTGAATGCGTACATCCGGACGCGCTGGGCTTTGACGGAGGACAATCCGCTGATCAAGGCTTATGACGCTGGGGCTTGGGCCGAACTGGCCGATGCCAAGCTGGGGCCGATTGAGCCATCGCTGGCGATGTTGCAGGCGCTTCATCTGCGTTGGGTTTCGCTATGGCGGGCGCTGCCTGAGGACGCTTTTTCGCGGACGTTTCGGCATCCGGAAAGCGGCGAGAACACGCTGGGTAAGCAACTGGAGCTGTATTCGTGGCATGGCCAGCACCATGTCGCGCATATCACGACGCTGCGGCAGCAAAAGGGCTGGTGACGGGCTAAGTTTTGGCGAAGTAGAGGTTGGCGGCGCGCTCCAGGTTCGCCTTGGTCGCTTCCACCGGACGATGCTCATACCGGCTGATCGACATCAGCAAACTGCAAATGTCATTGGGATAGCAGGCGCGCAGTTCGTTGCGGCCATCGCCCATGCAGATCCTTCGTAAGAACTCGGCACTGTCGGGTTCGGTGGGCACATCACGCGCCACCATCACGCGCTGGAAGATTTGATCGAAGACGTTCTCCGATACCGGCTCCACCAGAATCTTGTTATGAATGCGGCGCAAGAAGGCCTCGTCCGCCAGATCGGATGGATCGAGGTTGGTGGAGAAGACGACCATGAGTTCGAATGGAATCTGAAACTTCACGCCATAGCGCAGCGTGAGATAGTCTACTTTGCGATCCAAGGGAACGATCCAGCGGTTTAGGAGATCGCGGGGCGACATGAGCTGTCGGCCAAAGTCATCGATGATGAAAATGCCGTTGTTGGCCTTCATCTGCAGAGGGGCGGCGTAGATGCCCGATGTGTCGTCCAGGCGCAGTTCCAACATGCTGGGGACCATTTCGCCACCCACGACGATGCAAGGCCGCCGACAGAGTACCCAGCGTGGGTCAATATCGGGGTCGTCGATTTCGATGCGTTGGTGGACGACCGGGTCGTAGAGGTTGATGATCTGCCCGTCCACTTCCACTGACCATGGGATGTACACTGCGTCCTGATAGACGCGCAGCATTCTTTCGGCGATCGACGTCTTGCCGTTGCCTGAGGGTCCGTAGAGGAAGATGGAGCTCTGCGTGATCAGCGCGGGGCCCACCGCGTCCAGCATGCCATCGGTGACCACGAGGTCAGAAAAAGCCATGCGGAGCGTGCGCCGGTCGATCTGGACCTTGGCGGCCTGTAGCTTGGTGGCCGCGTGATAGTCCTTCAGGCCCACCGGGCAAGCGCCGGCGTATTGCGAGATCTGCAAGCGGTCGGAGGCCAGTTGACGGCCGGCCTGCGAAAGGACGAAGGTATAGTCGTTGCCGATCATGCCCTTCACTTCCACGAGTTGCTGTTGGCGCAAATGCCGGAACGCCACATCGATGATCGGCACGGAAACGCGGAGGTGGTTGGCCAGCGATTCGAGCGTGCTGAAGCCTTCCATCAACAGGCGACGTAACACCAAGTCGAGCACCAGCGATTGCGCGATTCCCAATTCTTCGTAGTTCTGAGGGGTGGCGGGGGTAAATCGCGAACGCAAGGCTTCAGACGATAACATACAAGGGGGAATCGGCCATTTCCCTTGGCAACTTTACAGATCGTTCAGGTACATTGGAAAGGTGACTCAATCGAAGATGCTCGCCGAGATCCTCGAACAGCCTGCTGCCCTGGCGCGGACGCTGAAAGCTCAGATCCCGGCGGTGAAGAAACTGCAACGGGCGCTGGCGGCGCGCCGGCCGTCGCTGATCGTGCTGGCCGCCCGAGGCACTTCCGATAATGCCGCGCAGTTTGCCCGCTACCTGCTGGAGATTGAGACCGGCATCCCGGTATCGCTCGCCGCGCCCTCCATCAACACGCTCTACGGGGCCCAGGTGAACTTGGCCAACGCTTTAGTGGTGGCCATTTCGCAGTCCGGCGAATCGACGGATACAAACTTCGTGCTGGAGAGTGCCAAGAAGCAGGGCGCGTTGACGGTGGGCATCACCAATGAAGCGGGCAGCACGCTGGCCAATCTGGCTGACCATGTACTGCTGGTTCGCGCCGGTAAGGAGCGTTCGGTGGCGGCCACGAAGACTTACACGGGCCAGTTACTTTCCGTGTATCATCTCGCCTATGCCCTCGGTGCCCGATTCACGCTCGAAAACCTGGAGAGGATTCCGGATCTGGCCGCAGCAGCGCTGACGCTCGAGCCCGAAGTGACCACGCTCGCGGCCCGTTACAGCTTCATCAACCACGCCGTCGTCGTCGGGCGGGGGCTCAATTACTCGAACGCCTTTGAACTGGCCTTAAAACTGATGGAGACCTGTTACGTGGTCGCCGAACGATTCTCTTCGGCCGACCTCTTCCACGGACCCATTGCGATGGTGGAAGCGGCTTTCCCGGTCTTCCTCTTCGCGCCCCCCGGACCGACGTGGCCATCGCTATCGTTGATGCTGCAAAAGCTCGATTCGCTTTCCGCCGATGTCTTTGTGATCACCGATCCGCGCAACCGCGAGGCCGTGGCGACTCGCCGCCGGCTGGTGATTCCCATCAAACCGCCGGCCAGCAAGGGTCTCGATGACCTATTTACTCCCATTCCGTATATCATTCCGGGCCAGATGCTGGCGGCCAAATTGGCGGTAGAAAAAGGCTTGAATCCGGACGCGCCTCGGGCCCTCAACAAGGTTACCCGGACGCTTTAGGGTTGGCGCATTCAGGCTGTACTGGGACGGTTGGCCACAGGTATCCCCGTTTGGTTCCCTCGTGGGACGATCCGAAGATTCTTGAACTTTTGTACGGAACAAAATCGGCAGGCTCTCGTCTATCAGTGAAACCATTGAAGTGACTGAGAGGTTCATTGTCCCGCGCGGTAACCCCCAAACTGATTTCGGTACTAATTGCCGACGACGAAACGATTGCTCGCGAACGCCTACGACAATTTGTCGAGGCCGAAGCAGACCTGCACTTAGCCGGCGAGTGCCGCTCTGGTCTTGAGGCGCGCGATCGTCTGGCGGCCGGCGATATCGACTTGTTATTCCTCGACGTCCGCATGCCGGAATTGGATGGCTTCGAGCTGATTCAGGGGCTCGCCCCTGAAAAAATGCCGCTCTTCGTGTTCGTCACGGCGCATGATGAATATGCGGTGAGGGCGTTTGAACAAAGAGCCGTGGACTATTTGCTGAAGCCTTTCGATGGTCAACGCTTTTGCCAATGTCTGGAAAGAGTCCGCGCAATGCTGGATGCGCGCGAGGGGACCCAGCGTCACGACGATATGAGGGCTTTGACCGATGAATTGCGCAATTTGAAAGCCCGTCCTTCGCGGTTCGCCGTCAAGACGGCGAATAAGCTGTTCTTCGTTCGCCTGGAAGATATCGATTTGATTCAAGCGGCCGATAACTATGTCTGTTTGCACATTAACAGTGAACAGCACTTTGTCCGTGAGACGATGAACTCGATTGAGTCGCGGTTGGACCCTGACAAGTTCGTGCGCGTACACCGCTCGAAGATCGTCAATATTGATCGAATTAGAGAGTTACATCCCTGGTTTCACGGCGACTATCAGGTGGTGCTGAATAACGGCTCACAGATTACCCTGAGCCGGACTTATCGCGATCGTCTTTTCGAAAGACTCAAGCTATAGCTAGTTTAGCTGCCAAACTACGGCGGTGGGCTGGTGGTAAATACGGGAAAATCCCCGGCCGACTTTGATGCCCACGATGTCCCGGCTTTCCGCCAAATGGTCCATGGCGTCGGCTTGGGTTAGCACGGCATAGCTGAGACCAAAGCGCTTGGCCAAGTCAATCACGAGTTCGCTGGGGCCGATGGCGCTGTCGGCCGCGCGCGTGAACATCATTTCTGGACTAGGGCTGCGCATGGCGTGACGCCCGGTTTTAAGGTAAAACACCGGGTCATGAACGGAATAGAAACGAGCATCGGGGGGAGTCTGCTGGCGAACCCACTGGTAGATTTGCTCACGGTCGGCGGCCCGGGCCCGTTCGCGCCGCAGCATCGGCGCACCTCCCGCGCTCAGCAGCATGCTTCCCTGCCACCAAGCAGTGGCGGCCAAATAGGCCACGAGGACCGATAGGCCCAAGGCCACGACGCGTGGGGCAAATTGCGGTTGGCGGAAGGCCTCGAAGATAGATTGAATGAAGCGCCTCATCTCTACCCAGAATCCGGCTAGTAACAAGGGCAGTAAGGGATAAAGGAAACGCGGGTTTGCTTCGAAGTACCAGAGAAGTAATTCGAGCGAATAGATCGCCAAGAACGCCGCCGGCAATTGGCCCTCGGCACGGCGGGACAGTCGCCAGACGCCGGTGAGGGCCGCTACCACCAGCACATAACGCA